>JALQZD010000071.1 GCA_023258495.1 Polaribacter sp. | reverse complement strand
ATCACCCTCTACCGGATTAGGATAAATCTTTATTCCGTCTAGTATTTCATCATTATTGCTTAAGGTACCCGTTATGTTTACATTATCGATCGCGATGTCGCTTTTATAACTGGTTCCTCTTATTGCTCTGAAACGAAGTCTTATTTTCTTGTTTGCATACGATCCTAATGGAAGGTTTCTTCTAATATATGCATCACTCTGATTCCGTTGGACATTAGCTCCTGGCTCCGATCCTATAATTGGTGTAAGAACATCATTTTTCCATCCTGTCCCATCATCAATATCAATATGTAACTCTCCCATTCCATTTCCATCTCCAATTCCATCTTCATCACCATCGGCATACATATGATAATCGAAACTTAAACTTGCATTGCTAGAATTAATGTCAATACAATAAGAAATAAGTTCTGCAACATCACCAAAGCTTCCTCCGGTTGCTTCTGTGTAGAAATAATTTCCTGTCCCAGAAAAATCACTTAAAGGTCCTGTAAAATTTGATAGTGTTGATCCAGAGTTCAAAACCCAATTGTAACTCCCAGAACTTGAACTGGTCCATTTCAAATCAGATAGACTTGATATATTGTCAAAATTTTCATCAACAGGAAGGCTGTTTTCTGTTCCTACGGCAATAAAGTCTGTAAATTTCTTGGAGATGGTATTCGATCCATCAGAAATAATTAAACTCACATCATAATTACCATTAGTTGAATAGGTGTGGCTTACATTCTGAGTGGTATAATCGATTACATCATCACCGTCAACATCCCATTGCCAAGAGGTTGCACCAACACTGTTATCTGTGAAATTAACTGATAAGCTAGGGTCGCAAGTAGCAGTCACGTCTGCAGCGATATCCACCTTAAAGGAAGGACATTCAAAGTAATTTCTAGCAGTCTTAAAAGCGGCGTAAATACGAGCGTATTGTTGGGTCGTTAGCGTATTTCTGCAAGACCATCTTGAATACGAAAGAATATTGCTTGTATCCGGTGTGAAAAATGCATTATTCGCGTCTTTTTGGAATCCGTTATACGAACAATTCGCATCAACAAGTCCCGATAAATTTGGATCGGCAGGCGTATCACAAATCAAATCCCCATCAGTATCACAATTCGAGCCATCTACCAATTCTGTGGTCAACGTGGAATTACTTGGCCCATGTGTGTGTATCAAGTTAAAAAAGTGTCCAACTTCATGAACCAACGTACTTTGATTGGTAGTCGCACTGTTTGTCATCATGATAACATCTGGCCCACCAGGGTAATAAGCATAACCTGCAGCACCGCCTCCAGAACTCGTTGTAATACTGCTTACAAAGTAGATATTTATTAAGCCGTTTACGTTGTTTGCTCCTGTTAAATTGGCCTCTGCACCACTGTTGTTGGAATTATCAAAAATGTAATAAGCATCATTATCGATATAATTAATACCATCACATAAAAAGAACTCCATTCCAGCAGTTGCATAAAATGTATTCATATGGGTAATCGCATCATTTAAATCAGATTCCGCTAATCCATCAGAGCCGTTTGTTCGGCGAACAATATGTGCTTTAACGGGGATAGAAGTCATGATCGGATTTGAATTCGACTTTTTCAAGTTTAAGAACTCCTGCTCATACTTTTTGAATTGCGGTAACATTGCTTTGATGTTATCAATATCTGCTTGTGTTGTCACAGTACCACAGAGGGGATCTTTTTGTGCTATCGTATCAAAATTAACCGCCAAAATTAGCGACACCGATAGTAGAATTTTAAAGTAATTTTTTTTCAGCATTTTAATATTTTAGTTTGTGTCTACTAATATAGGAATTCTGGCACAACTTTTTTTCTTAAAAAAATCGGCTAATTACTTAGCTTTGTTGTTTATGGATTTTGAAATTTTAGCATCCTTTGTGGTGGCTACAAGTATATTGGCCATCTCTCCCGGGCCCGATAATATTTTTGTTTTAACCCAAAGTATTGTTCACGGAAGAACCTATGGAATTGCTACTGTTTTAGGATTAATGACAGGCTGTATTATTCATACAACTCTGGTAGCATTCGGAATTTCTGCCATCATCACAAAATCACCTTTACTATTTTTAGGAATAAAAATTCTTGGAGCGATATACTTGCTTTACTTGGCTTACAAAGTATTTCGGAGTAGCCCTGAAATCGTTATGAACACCGACAATGTGGAGAAAAAATCGACTTCTGAGCTTTTTAAAATTGGTTTTCTAATGAATGTATTGAATCCGAAGGTGACCATTTTTTTTATGGCACTATTCCCAGGATTTTTATTTTCTGACGAGTTATCGAGCGTATTTCAGTTTTACATTCTAGGTGGATTATTTATTCTGACTTCGCTCATCATCTTCTCATCAATTGCAATTCTTGGTGGAAAAGCATCAGAAAAAATTCAAGAAAGTAATTTGATGAAACAATCGTTAAAATGGCTGCAAATATTCGTCTTTGTAGGTATTGCTGTTTTTATTCTGATGTAACCCAAAAATCCATATTCCAGGTACAATATTGTATATTTGAGACGTGAGCAAGGTTAAGTTAATAGAGTGCCCAAGAGATGCCATGCAAGGCATTAAATCTCATTTCATTTCAACAGAGAAGAAGGCCTTATATCTAAACTCTTTATTAAAGGTAGGTTTTGATACCATTGACTT
>JALQZD010000057.1 GCA_023258495.1 Polaribacter sp. | reverse complement strand
CAGTTAGACTCCCTAGCGGATATGGTAACCAGTGGGGTAGTACCTGGGTTAGTGATGTACTATTTGTTATATCTCAATATTCTTCCACATTTAACAGATCAGGATGTAAATATCTCGCTCGGCAGAATGGAATATGATGCTGGGTATGTACCCTATATCGGATTAATTTTGAGTCTCGCCGCCTGTTACAGGTTAGCTACCTTCAATTTGGATACCAGACAAACGAAAAGCTTCATTGGATTACCGACTCCGGCGATGTGTCTTTTTGTAATATCATTACCTTTAATTCAGACCTATTCGAGCAGTGAATTTGTGATTTATGGGTTAAAGAATAATTATGTATTAATTGCGATTACGTTACTTTTAAGTTACCTCATGAATAGCCCAATTCGATTGATGGCATTAAAGTTTTCTTCCTTCGGATTTAAGGAAAATATCTCTAAATACGCGTTAATATTAGGATCAATAGTATTACTAATCTTCATGAAGTATGCAGCAATTCCACTAATTATCACATTGTATATTGTGATGTCGCTAATTTTTAAAAGTGAAGATTAAGATTGAAAAATCTTTTTCTTTTTCAATTCGAAGTCTTTACCTAAGTATACTTTACGAACCAACTCATCTGCAGCTAGTTCCTCTGGTGTTCCTTCTTTAAGAATTCCACCATTGTACATTAGATAGGTTTTATCTGTAATAGCAAGCGTTGCCTGTACATCGTGATCGGTAATTAGAATACCGATATTTTTATCTTTAAGATGCGCAACAATATATTGGATATCTTCTACAGCGATTGGATCTACACCAGCAAATGGTTCATCAAGAAGGATAAATTTAGGATCTGAAGCTAAGCATCGAGCAATTTCTGTTCTTCGTCGCTCACCACCCGACAATAAATCACCTCTATTTTTTCGAACATGACCAATATTGAATTCTTCAATAAGGGATTCCAATTTAAATTCCTGCTCTTTTTTAGATAATTTAGTGAACTGAAGTACACTCATAATATTGTCTTCTACAGATAATTTTCGGAATACTGAGGCTTCCTGCGCTAAATACCCAATTCCTTTTTGAGCTCTCAGATACATTGGATCTGTTGTGATTTCTTCTTCATCAAGAAAAATACGGCCGTTATTCGGTTTAACCATACCTACAATCATGTAGAAAGAAGTCGTTTTACCAGCTCCATTGGGTCCTAATAAACCAACAATTTGACCTTGCTCTACCTGTAAAGAAATACCTTTAACTACCTTTCGGCTTCCGTATATTTTTACAATGTTATCTGCTCGTAATATCATATATCTGCTCTATTCTGAGTCTAAAATTACATAAAAGAATTAGTAATAAAAATGATAATTCTTTATTGCTGTTCCAAAGCTTCCCAATATTCAACAGCTCTTCTTAAATGCGGAATTACAATCGTACCACCAATTAGAGTTCCTATAGACATAGTTTCCATTATTTCCTCCTTGGTAACTCCAAGTTTATAACAAGTTTCCAAATGATAGGCGATACAATCATCGCAGCGCAAAACAGTAGAAGCCACAAGACCTAATAATTCCTTTGTTTTTACTGGTAAATGACCTTCTTTGAAAGCGTTAGTATCTAAATTGAATATTCTTTTGATAATTTTATTATCGTCTGATAAAATCATATCGTTCATTCGAGAACGATACTCATTAAACTCTTTTACTTTGTTGTTCATGCTTCATTTGTTTTTTCAATACCATTCGTGAAACTTTAATACTTGCTTCATATAAAATAAGAATAGGAATGGCGACAATAATCTGACTTGCAATATCTGGCGGAGTGATAATCGCAGCAACGATTAAAACTACTACCAATGCATGTTTTCGGTATCTTTTCAGAAACTCAGGTGTAATCAATCCAATTTTAGTCAAAAAGTACACCAATACTGGTAATTCAAACAAAATAGAAATACCGAGTAACATGTTGGTAACCAATCCTATATGACTATCCATGGTGAAGTTATTTTGAATTAAATCCGTAATCTGATAATTATACAAGAAATGTATGGAAATCGGCGCAATGACATAGAAACTGAATAAAATCCCCAGAAAGAATAGGAAAGAGGCTACAAAAATAAATCCTCTTGATTTTTTTCGCTCCTTTGACGTTAGCCCTGGAGCGATGAATCTCCACATTTCCCAGAGTAAATACGGAAAGGCTAAAATCAATCCTAATATAACAGAGGACCAAATGGAATTCATCAACTGTTGTGTGGGTTTTAAACTCAGTAAACTATCCTTAAATTGAACATTACAAAATCCGCTTTCCACCCCAAATAATTGGAAAAAGTCACAAAACAATTGATATGTGATAAAGTCTGGTTTTCTGTGCGCTAATAAGAATTCTTCGTACACCTGTTTTTGAAATACGAATAAGACAATAGCAATAATCAATATGGCTGTTGCAGAGCGAATCAAATGCCAACGAAGTTCCTCTAAATGTCCTAAGAAAGACATTTCTTTTTCAGTACCACTCATTAGAAAATACCTTCTTTTAAAATGTCATGCAAATGCACTACACCAACATATCGATTGCGCTCATTCACAACCAACACTTGAGTAATATTATTATTTTCCATGATGTCTAATGCATCGATAGCCATGGCTGATTCCGCAATTGTTTTCGGATTTTTACTCATAATTTCCCCTGCCGTAAAATCTTCAATTTTTGTCGATTTACTCAGCATTCTCCTTACATCTCCATCTGTAATGATTCCACAAATCGCATTGGAAGCATCTATAACAGCTGTAGCACCTAATCTTTTTTCAGAAATTTCAATAATCGCCTGAACCACAGTTGCATCCAAAGAAACTTTAGGAACCTCATTCTTCACAATCAAATCTGAAACTCGTAAATACAATTTCTTGCCTAAAGCACCGCCAGGATGGAATTTTGCGAAGTCTTTGGATGAAAACCCTTTTAACTCTAACAAACATACTGCTAACACATCTCCCATCACCAATTGTGCAGTAGTGCTGGTGGTTGGGGCAAGGTTATTCGGACACGCTTCTTTTTCAACATAGGTATTTAATACAAAATCTGCATTCTTTCCAAGATAAGAATCCGTATTACCTGTTATGGCGATAATTTTATTCTGACTATTCTTGATTAAGGGAATCAACACTTTAATCTCGGGAGTGTTACCACTCTTTGAAATACACACCACAACATCGTTTTTCTGAATGATTCCAAGATCACCATGGATGGCATCTGCAGCATGCATAAAGATAGAGGGAGTTCCGGTTGAATTTAACGTGGCTACAATTTTAGTGGCAATATTGGCACTTTTGCCAATACCAGTAACAACAACACGTCCTTTAGATTCTAAAATACAACTCACAGCATTTACCAAGTTATGATCAATAAGCTCAGATAAATAGGCTATAGCCTGGCTCTCTGCTAGAATGGTTTGTTTAGCTTTTTGAAGAATTAATTCGCTATTTTTCAAGTTGTCTTATTTTAACAGAATAAAAAAAAGTTTTATCTTAGAAATTGAAAACAAAATTAGCACAAAAATAGCATCTGACCAATATGAATACGGATGTTTCAATAGTGTAATTTGTAAATGCCTACTTCGATAAATGGATTTATACCAACCATTAAAGAAATATTTTGGTTTTACTTCTTTCAAGGGACTTCAAAAGGATGTAATTGAAAGTATTGTGAATGACAATAACACTTTCGTTATTATGCCCACCGGTGGGGGGAAATCATTGTGCTATCAACTTCCAGCCTTAATGAAACAAGGGACAGCTATTGTAGTTTCTCCTTTAATTGCTTTGATGAAAAATCAGGTGGACGCCATTCGTGGAATTTCGGAAAATAACGGAATCGCCCATGTTTTAAACTCTTCGTTAAATAAAACAGAAGTTGCCAAGGTGAAGAGTGATATTGCAGATGGAACAACCAAATTATTATATGTTGCACCAGAATCTTTAATCAAAGAGGAATATGTAAGATTTTTAAAGAGTCAAAAAATCTCATTTGTTGCCATTGATGAAGCGCATTGTATTTCGGAATGGGGACATGATTTCAGGCCAGAATACCGCAATCTTAAACACATTATCAAAGCAATTGATAATGTTCCTGTCATTTGTTTGACTGCAACAGCAACTCAGAAGGTACAGGATGACATTTTAAAAACATTAGGGATCACTGATGCCAATAAGTTTAAAGCATCATTTAATCGTCCGAATTTGTTTTATGAGGTGCGCCCTAAAACAAAAGAAGTAGAAAAAGATATTATTCTATTCATTAAACAACGACCTGGAAAATCAGGCATTGTGTATTGTTTAAGTAGAAAAAAGGTTGAAGAAATTGCTCAGATTCTTCAGGTGAACGGTATTAAAGCTGTTCCTTATCATGCTGGACTTGATGCGAAAACTAGAGTAAAGCATCAGGACATGTTTTTGATGGAAGATTGCGATGTGGTTGTGGCTACGATTGCCTTTGGGATGGGAATCGATAAGCCTGACGTTCGTTTTGTTATTCATCACGATATACCAAAGAGTCTAGAAAGTTACTATCAGGAAACCGGACGAGCGGGGAGAGACGATGGAGAAGGGCATTGTTTGGCTTTTTATGCCTATAAGGACATAGAGAAACTTGAAAAATTCATGGCAAGTAAACCAGTAGCGGAACAGGAGATTGGTCATGCCTTGCTTCAGGAAGTTGTTGGCTATGCTGAAACCTCAATGAACAGAAGAAAATATCTACTGCATTATTTCGGTGAGGAATTCGATGAAGTAAATGGTATTGGTGCAGATATGGATGACAATACTCGAAATCCGAAGAAAAAGCACGAAGCAAAAGACGACGTCGTAAAATTGTTGAGCGTTATTCAAAAAACACTGCAAAAATATAAGTCTAAAGAAATTGTAAATACCTTAATCGGTAAAGAAAATGCCTTACTGAATTCTCATAAAACACATTTACAACCCTTCTTCGGGATTGGTAAAGAGAAAGAGGGTGGATATTGGATGGCATTGATTCGACAGATATTGGTAGCGCATTTTATCACTAAAGAGATTGAACAATACGGAGTATTGAAGATTTCAGAAAAAGGTAAAGACTATTTAGAAAACCCATCAAATTTTATGATGACTGAAGATCATGTTTATACTTCTGAAGATGATAATTCAATCATTACAAACACTAAATCTAATGCTGTGGCGGCAGATGAAAAGTTAGTGAAAATTCTCAAAGAACTCAGAAAGAAGGTTGCACATCAACAAGGAGTACCACCGTTTGCTGTTTTTCAAGACCCATCCATAGACGATATGGGGCTAAAATATCCCATAAATCTTGAAGAACTTGCAAAAGTTCATGGAGTAGGAGAAGGCAAGGCTAGAAAATTCGGAAAGGAGTTTATTCAGGTAATCGAGAAGTATGTTGAAGAAAACGAAATTTTACGTCCTGATGACCTGGTTGTTAAATCGACAGGCTTAAATTCAGGTTTAAAACTATTCATCATCCAAAATACAGACAAAAAAATACCATTGGATGACATCGCTCAATCTAAAGGTTTGGAAATGTCTGAGTTAATTAAGGAAATGGAAGCCATTATTTATGCTGGAACTAAATTGGATATTGATTATGCCATTGAAGATATACTGGATGAGGAACAACAAGAAGAAATTTTTGACTATTTTATGGAAGCTGAATCAGATAAGATTCAAGAAGCTCTTGATGAATTTGATGGTGAATACGATGATGAAGAATTGCGTTTGATGCGCATCAAATTTATCAATGAAGTAGCCAATTAAATGCACTACAAACTAAGGTAAGAAATCAAAAAGCCTAAGACAATAACTCCGAATTTCTTTATATTAAATTTATGATTTTCAGTTGATTCGAACAGAATAACAGTTGAGATGTGAAAAAATATACCAACTACTACCGCGGTAATTTCTGGCATATAATTATTCAGAATTTCTATTTTGTCACCTAAAAATATCCCTAATGGACTCATCAGTGCAAACACTCATAAGGCCGTAACAATTGATAGTTTTTTTTTGTAATTAATAAATCTTCAATTACTTCTTCGAGGAAAGATTTAAGAGTATCTAAAATATCTTCACTTTTTAGTATTTTTAACCTTTGACCAAAAATCACTTGTCTTTGGTCATTCATTACATCGTCAAATTTAATTAATGTTTTTCTTATATCAAAGTTTCTTCCCTCAACTCTTTGCTGAGCCCTTTCCATTGTCCTCGACTGAATTTAAATTAATTTTACTAAAAAAAATTTTTTTAATTAGAATTTGAAAAGCT
>JALQZD010000007.1 GCA_023258495.1 Polaribacter sp. | reverse complement strand
ATTTTGTCAAGGCAACAAAATCGACGATTTCATCCGTATTAAATCCCGATTGAACGACCACATTTAACTTTAAATTCAATCTGCTTTTTTCGAGGAATTCCAAAGTATCATAAACCTCCGGAAAAACATCTCTTCGCGTGATTTTGGCAAACTTTTCCCGGTTTAAACTATCAATACTCAAATTGATATTCTTCACCTTTTCCAATTTCTCGATGGTATCGATATGTTTGGTAATCAAAGCACCATTGGTGGTAATATTGATGGCATTTAAAAGATCGTTATACGACAGCATTTCTAAAAATCCGACAAAATCTTTTCGAACAAAGGGTTCTCCACCTGTAAGTCGCACTTTTGTAACCCCTAATTCGGTTAATACGCGAATAAGGCGATACATTTCTTTGAAGGTCAATAGTTCTTCTCGAGGCACAATATCGATACCATGAGCAGGCATACAGTACTGACAACGCAGATTACATCGGTCTGTTACCGCCAGCCGAACGTATTCAATTTGTCGCCCAAAACTATCAACCAAATGCTTCATTATTTCGGAAGTTTTTTATCTAATAATCCGTAAACAAAAGCTCCTAAAACAGATGAAGCAAGTAATATTATAGCTGGTATCCACTCGAATCCCAACATGATAAAAATCGGTCCTGCACAGGCTCCAGAAAGTCCCCATCCTAATCCGAAGAATGTTCCTCCAACTAGGGTGCGAATTACGCCTTCCTTTTTGATTTTTGGTTGGATAGGGTTGCCAAACTGATCTTTAATTTTTCCGCTTTTGAAGAGCTGCATGATGGCTGCAGAAAATACTATGGCACCGGCAAAAATTCCATACATATGAAAGGATTGAAAGCGGAACATTTCGTAATATCTGAACCAAGAAATCGCCTCTGTTTTACTTAAAACAATGGCGAAAAATATACCTAAGAATAAAAATCTAATATTTTTCATGATTAAAATAGTGCAGGGATTAGAAACCAAGAAGCGATAATCCCACCAATAAAAAATCCGATTACCGCCAATAACGACGGAATCTGTAAACTACTCAATCCGGTAATGGCATGACCAGAGGTACAGCCACCGGCATATCGGGTTCCGAAACCAACACAAAATCCGGAGAGCATCAAAATGATAAATCCTTTCAATGACAATGCCGATTCTTTGCTGAATATTTCTGCTGGGAAATAGGATTCAGCCACGTTTGAGAATCCGATCTCTTGTAATTCTTGTGCGGTCTTCGGATTTAATTCAATTGCCTCATTAGGAATCAGGAAATTGGACGAAATCAATCCGCCAATAAACAAACCGACGACAAATAATAATGCATAATCGCGTTCTTTCCAATCGGTTTTGAAATAATCGGAAACTTTTCCTGCACCAGACATGGTACAAAGGGTTTCGAAATTGGTTGATACTCCGAAATTCTTTCCGAAATAAAAATAAAGGAATAAAGTTACCGCTATTAACGGCCCTGCAACATACCAGGGCCAGGGTTCGAAAATAAAATCCATTAGTTTAACATTGTTTTTATATACGCAATAATTTTGTCTGTTGCTCCGTAATTCGCTTGAATGTAATCACCAGCGATTTTACCAGATGACTTTCTAAACGATTCATCCTGTATCAATTTGTCGAAAATTGAGTCAAATTCTTTCTGATTTTTAATAGAAAAACAACCTTTCAATTCGACGAGGTCTATTGCCTCTTTAAATTTATCATATTTATGTCCAATCACCACAGGAATTCCAAAGGTTGCAGGCTCTAAAATATTATGCAGTCCTGTTTTGAGTCCGCCACCCACATAAGCCACATCTGCATAGGCATAAATGTTGGTTAGAATTCCGATGGTATCAATTAATAGCACATCATAATTTTCTAATTGTCGACCCTCTCGTTCAGAATACAATATTACTCTCTTCGACAGCATGGCTTTTAGATCTGAAATGGACTTTTTGCTAATGGTGTGAGGGGCAATAATAAACTTACAATTATCTGATGTATTAATATAATCAATCAACAAGGCCTCATCTTCTTTCCACGTGCTTCCGGCCACAATGGTCAATTGATCACTCTTAAACTGATCTACAAAATCCAACGTTTTTTTCTGCTGTAGGATTTTGTAGACGCGATCAAATCGGGTGTCACCAGAAATCGTAACGTTTCCAAATGCCAGCGATTTTAAGAGTTCTTTGGATTCTGAATTTTGGACAAAGAAATGATCAAAACTCTTTAAGGCGTTTCGCATCAATTTACCATACCACTCAAAGAAAATTTGATTTTCTCTAAAAATTCCTGAGACTAAAATGGTTTTGCAATTGTTCTTTTTAAGTTCAAAAAGTAAATTGGGCCAAAAATCGTATTTCACAAAAATCGCTAGTTTCGGATTCACCCATTTCACAAATTGAACCGCATTCGATTTCGAATCCAGCGGAAGATAACAAACCACATCTGCCATATGATAATCCTTTCTCACCTCATATCCAGAGGGAGAGAAAAAAGTCACTAAAATTTTATAGGATGGAACTAATTCTTTTACCTCTTCTATTATCGGTCTCGCCTGCTCAAATTCACCTAGGGATGCTACATGAAACCAAATGACATCGGTTCCTTGAAGTGGTTTTAATTTTTCAAAAGTTAATTTCCGACCCTCAACAAATAACTTGACTTTTTTGCTAAAAAGCGCAAGTATCGGCAATACAAACCGAATGAACCCAATAAATAAACGATAGGTTAATTTCATTGACGTAAAAGTACAAATTCAATATTTGGATTACCGCATAAAAAAAGCCCAAACATTGTAGTTTGGGCTTTTTTAAAGATATATTTTTTTACTATGCTTCGAATGGAGTAATAGAAACAAAAGATTTATTGTCTTTCTTTTTTGTAAACTCTACAACACCGTCAACTTTTGCATGTAATGTATGGTCTTTACCCATATAAACATTTTCTCCTGGATAATGTTTAGTTCCTCTCTGGCGAACAATAATGTTTCCTGCAATTGCAGCCTGACCACCAAAGATTTTAATTCCAAGTCGTTTCGATTCTGATTCTCTACCGTTCTTCGAACTACCGACACCTTTCTTATGAGCCATAATTTCTGATTTTTTAAGTTAATTTACTATTGTAAAGCTTCAATTAATTCTGCCTTCTTCATAGAAGTATATCCGCTAATACCTTTTTCTTTTGCTAAAGCTTTAAGCTGAGCTACTGTCATTTTGCTTAAATCTTGAGCAGCTTCTGGTGCAGCTGTTTCTTCTACTTTTTTCTCAGCTTTAGGCGCTGCTGCTTTCTTTGCTTTTTTAGCTCCAGAAGCAGAAATAGATTCGATTTGAATCTCGCTTAAATACTGTCTGTGTCCATTTTTCTTGCGGTATCCTTTTCTTCTTTTCTTTTTGAAAACGATCACCTTATCACCTTTAAGATGACTTAATACCTTAGCCGTAACTGAGGCTCCTTCTATAGCCGGGGCGCCAATGGTAATGTTCCCTCCATCTTCCAATAACAATACGTTATCAAAAGTCACTTTTTTACCTTCATCAGAAGCTAAACGGTTTACAAATACCTTTTGGTCTTTCGCTACTTTAAATTGCTGCCCTGCTATCTCTACGATTGCGTACATACGAAATAAATTTGCTGTAAATTGTTTTATAATTTGTTACGCATTTTTTCAAATGCGGATGCAAATATAATTCTTTTTTATTACTCCACAAGACCGCTTTTGAATTATTTTCCAATTAAAAACACTTGATTTACAGAGGGTTTTAACGCTTTTTTAAAGCTTAAGTTTTGTATTTTTGGTTGGATGAATTCTCACACAAAAAAATTGTGTAACAAGACAATTAAAATTGCGTCAAACTGAAAACCTTAACTAAAATTAAAACTAAATGAAAAAAATTCTTTTTTCTGTTGTTTTAAGTCTTTCATTCATTGTTCAAGTTTCTGCACAGAAAGTTGAGTTTGAAGAGTATGATTTAGACAACGGATTGCATGTCATTCTACATCAAGACAACTCAGCACCGGTTGTGATTACCTCCGTTTACTATCATGTTGGAGCAAAAGATGAACAACCAGATCGAACAGGTATGGCTCACTTTTTTGAGCACTTATTATTCGAAGGAACCAAGAACATCGGAAAAGGTGAATGGTTCAAAATTGTTTCAT
>JALQZD010000404.1 GCA_023258495.1 Polaribacter sp. | reverse complement strand
ACATTGATTTTAACTATGACTACATAGAGTTAGAGAGAATCAAAGGCTTAAAGTAGCATCGGAACCGCTATGAGTATTAAATACTAAAAGCAAACATACTGTAATGAGCACACCATTATACTTATCATGATAAATTTTGTGAATTTTAATGAAGATATCTATCTTTAATTCTATATCCAAATAAGTGGAACAATTCATTGCAATTGCATTCTATTTGCACAGATGATTCTTTTGAAACAGACAAAAGATGGCTCAATAGGATAGTATAACGGGATTTTATACCTTACAAAAAGGTTCCACTAGTGGGAAAAATCCGTGCAATGTCCCTTTTTTAAAGATCATCTGAGAATCAAGAGATTATGAAAAATATAGAGCAGCTGGCCAACACGTAGGGACCGGAAGTTTTAATTCAGCCTTTAGGTTTAATGCGAAGGAGTACGACGAAGAAACCGGGAACTACTACTACGGGGCGAGGTACTACGAGCCCAAATCCAGCATATGGATGGGGGTAGATGCTATGGCTACGTCATATCCAGATATGAACCCCTACAACTTCACAATGGGGAATCCTTTGGCTGTAATAGATCCTGATGGTAATCAAGTTGATTGGCATCCGGAGAAGGACTCTGAGGGTAATACGGTTTTGGTAGCAGAAGAAGGTGACGATTTTAACACTTTAATGACATACTTAGGTGAAATAGGCCTTTCTTTATCTTCGTCTCAAATTTCAGATTTAGCATCACAAGTTTCAGCAGGAGCGGATAAAATGAATTTCGACATTAAGGGCTTAGCACTCAAAGGTGAAAACCACTTGTTTGAAAATTTAGTTGGCATATACTTAACGAGTAGATTTGATCAAAACAAATCTTGGGGCAACTATAGTCCAAACTATGGATATAATTGTAGTCCAACATTAGCAAATAGATCTGCTAAGGCCGTTAGGTTTGTTTATGGAGAGACTTCACCTGAGTTCAATAAATTGGATCGAAATAATCGATTTGAAGGCTATATTGGTTATCACTTATTTCAAAATAACTACGCAAATACTGGACGAGGAAATACAAACGCCAATAATGTTAAGTATGGACCTGATGGAATTGCCAGCTATGGGGTTACAAAATCTATGCGAGGTCATAGCGTTGCTGGCGCTTTAGAATACTCGGGAACTGGATCCTATGTACCACAGAGTGAAGTTTGGTCTGTATTAACTCCTGGTGCAGTTTTGGGATTAGGTTCGCATACTGCGATATTCGTTAGATACATACGTACTAATAATATTATTACAGGAATGGTTATTTGGGATGACGGAGATTATTACAGAGAAATTTTCAAAGGATCGGGTAATATCCAACCGAGAGTAGGAGGAAATTGGCATTAAAAAAATGATAATGAAAAACTTACTAATTATTATAGCCTGCTCGACTTTTTGGAGTTTAGGTGCTCAAGAAAAAAGTAGTAAGGAGATAGAGCTAGTTTTAGATGAGGGTCTAGATGTAGAGTCTATTTCAATATTTAATGAATTTGATTACACTAAATACGACCTAAGTATTAAAGTGTTTGTTGAAAGTGATATAGCATCGGACATATTTGAAGAATTTGAATGGACGTCGAATGTCAAGTCATTGATGATTTTTGGCGGAAAATCAATAAAT
>JALQZD010000396.1 GCA_023258495.1 Polaribacter sp. | reverse complement strand
GATTCGTTTCTTTTAACAACTCCAATGCAGCTTTAAATGCGATGAAATCTCCAATTTTCGCCATATCGATTCCGTAGCAATCCGGATAACGAATTTGAGGAGCAGAAGAAACGACTACGATTTTCTTTGGTTGTAATCTGTCTAATATTTTGATGATACTTTTCTTAAGTGTAGTTCCTCGAACGATACTATCATCAATAATAACTAAATTATCAGTTGGTTTTACGACTCCGTATGTAATATCATAAACGTGTTCTACCAAATTATCTCGAGAATTATCATCAGCAATAAAAGTTCTTAGTTTTGCATCCTTAATTGCAATTTTTTCAAATCTTGGGCGCTCACCTAAAATCTCACGAACCCGGTCTGCAGACAATTGCTTGCCACCTTCTAATATTTTTTTCGTTTTCTGCTGATTTAGGAAATCTTCTGCAGCTTCTGTCATTCCGTAAAAAGAAGTCTCTGCAGTATTGGGAATGAACGAAAATACCGTATTGGATACGTCGTCATCAATAGATTCCAGTATTTTTGGAAAAACATATTTCCCTAAGTTTTTACGTTCTTCATAAATAGCCGCATCACTTCCTCTTGAAAAGTAAATTCGCTCAAAAGAACAAGCTTTTGATGCTCTAGGCTCTTTAATTCGTTTAATGCTCACCTTCCCGCTTTTCTTAATGATAAGCGCATGTCCTCTTTCTAATTCTTGAACATCCTCTAACTTCACATTAAACACAGTCTGAATTACAGGTCGTTCAGATGCTACTACAACCACCTCATCATCTTCATAAAAGAATGTAGGTCGAATACCATTTGGATCTCTTAATACAAAGGCATCACCATGACCAACTAAGCCAGCCATTGCGTATCCTCCATCCCAATTTTTAGATGAACGCTTTAGTATTTTTTTCAGGCTTAGGTTTTCTTCAATAAAAGGAGAGGCTTGCTTTTTCGATAAGCCATCTTTTTTAGCCTGTTGATACAATTTAGAAACCTCATCTTCTAAAAAATGGCCAATTTTCTCCATGACGGTTACCGTATCTGTAAATTCCTTCGGATGCTGACCTAACTCCACTAATTCTTCTAACAACTGATTGGAATTCGTCATATTGAAGTTACCTGCAACGATTAAGTTCTTGTGTTTCCAGTTACTTTGACGTAAAAATGGATGTACGCTTTCAATACTATTTTTACCAAAGGTTCCATAACGTACATGGCCTAAAAACAAATTACCTAAGTAAGGCATGTTTTGTTCCTGCCAGGCCACATCATCTTTTTTCTCTGGAAATTGTTCTAATACTCCATTAATTCGCTCATTGATTTGCGAAAAGATATCTTGAATAGGTTGTGTATTGTTTGAACGTACTCGACTGATGTATCGCGTTCCTGGACTTACATTGAATTTCACACTCGCGAATCCTGCGCCATCCTGACCACGGTTGTGTTGTTTCTCCAAAAGCAAATACATTTTGTCAATTCCATAGAATGATGTACCATACTTTTTCTTGTAAAATTCTAAGGGCTTTTTAAGTCGAACAAGTGCAATTCCGCATTCGTGTTTTATAGCGTCACTCATTGGTTATGGTTATAAAAAAAATCCGCAGGGTTACATACGGATTTTCTTTGTTAAGATAATTTTATATCAAATTGTGTTAAATCTCTAAACGCTTGTAATCTGTTTTCCACTTCCGAAAAACTTACTTCTTCCATTCGTTGTGTGCCAAATTTTTCAACACAGAACGAGGCCAGATTCGAGCCGTAAATTATGGCATTCTTCATATTTGCAAACGAAATATCTTCTGTTTTGGCTAAATATCCACAGAAACCTCCTGCAAAGGTATCACCTGCTCCAGTCGGATCAAAAACGGATGCCAATGGCAACGCCGGCGCAAAGAACATATTGTCATCATTAAATAATAATGCACCGTGCTCTCCTTTTTTGATGACCACGAATTCTGGACCCATTTCGTGAATCTTTTTAGCTGCATTCAATAAAGAATACTCACCAGAAAGCTGTCTTGCTTCTTCGTCATTAATAGTGATTACATCTACTCTTTTTAAAACCTTATATAAATCCTCAAGAGCGCTGTCCATCCAAAAGTTCATCGTATCTAAAACCACTAGTTTCGGAGTACCATTCAT
>JALQZD010000371.1 GCA_023258495.1 Polaribacter sp. | reverse complement strand
TTCCATCGGATGATTACTGGTCTCATGTGATTTTAGTTCCTTCGGATTCAGACAAACCAAGGATAGATCGGAAAGGAAATTTCTCGCTATTAAGACGCTAATTTGAAGGTCAATGAGAAATCTCATACTTCTCATTTTTTTGTTCATTGGGTCCGCGATATCAGCCCAAAATCAAACAAGTCATTGGTACTTCGGGAGCAAAGCTGCAATGAATTTTAACGCGGGTGTTCGAACTATTTTAAATGATAGTCAAATGGAAGCTCCGTATGGGTCAGCTAGTATTTCAGATAAACAGGGAAATCTACTTTTCTATACGAACGGACAAAGCATCTGGAATAAGAACCATCAGATTATGAATAATGGGGACGGATTGAAAGGTGATCCGACGAATACCCAAACCTCCATAATCATTCCCAAGCCCAATAGTGATACTGACTATTTCGTCTTCACGACGAGTAAAACTGATGGCATTCAATATAGTACTGTTCGTATTTCGAGTGGTAATCCACTTGGAGAAGTAATCTCAAAAAATATTCGTTTAACCACCAGAAGCTCAGAACGGATTACTGCCATACATCATGCTAATGGCAAAGATTTTTGGGTTGTTGGTATGGTGAAGAAAAATATCAATAACGAGTTCCGAACCATAATGGCATTTAAGGTTGATGAAAATATTGTTAGCCTTTTACCTGTGGAAAGTGATGGTCCTGAATTACCTTCAGAAAATGGAGAAATGAAATTTAGCCCCAATGGAAAAAAAATAGCCATAACCACTGGAGATACAATTTTCTTCATGTATAATTTTGATTCGAATACGGGTAATGCTGACCTTGATTACGAAGCGAATATGGCAATAAATTTATCTGAAGGATATGTTCCTCACGGAGTTACATTTACTCAGGATTCCAAGGTAATGTTTGTATCGGTTCAATATTATCCGAATACACAATTCGCACTACTTCAAGTTGATCTCTCAAAACCATTTGACCCACTGAACACACCTGCTTTTGGAGCACCTGTTTTAAGAAGCAATGGCTATCAACCAGGTTCTTTACAAGTCGCCCTAGATGGTAGTATTTATGTAGCATTAAACAAATCCAATTCTGCCGATGCTATGGAAATTGGTGTCATAGACAATCCAAATGAGATCGTTGATGAAAGTTCGTTTAGAATGCGACAGTTGAGCCTGGATACAGGAAGAAGTACAAAAGGTCTACCCAATTTCATTCAATCTTATTTTGCAACTAGAATCATTACAGAAAATCAATGTTTTGTAGACCCGTTTTCGTTTACTGCAGCATCTTTTGCAACCATTACCAACGTTGAATGGGATTTTGGCGATGGTAGTACTGGATCGGGATTAAATGTTACACACACCTACTCCACACCTGGCACCTACACAATTAAGGCGAAGATAACAATTAATGGATCAGACGTTGATGTCTTCAAAGTAGTCGAAGCCTATGCCCTTCCCATTGTGACACCAAATCAGGAATTAGTAGAATGTGATGACGATTTAGACGGAATTTCAATTTTCAATTTATTTAGCATTCAGGATAAAATATCAAATCCAAATTTCGGATTAACGTTTGGCTTCTATAAAACACAAACCGATGCTGAACAAAACAGAAATAAAATTATGAATCCAGAAAATTATACCAATACCAATCCAACAGAAACTATTTTTGTGAGGGTAACCAATGAGAATAATTGTTTTGATATTGGTTCATTTCAAATAAGGTCGAATTTCGCCCAATTAGGAGTCGTACCAGATTATTACACTTGTGAATTTGAAAATTCTGAAGGAACCTTTGATAGTTCAACATTGTTAAACTTTATCAGAAACAATTTAAATATCAGTCCAACTACCGAATTAAAATTACATCCTACCTATGTAGATGCTCAGACAAATACCAATGAGTTTCCCTCAAAATTTCGCAGTAAATCAACTACTGTTTACATTAAAGGATTTGGTCAAAATGATGAATGTGTAGGGATTACATCGATGAATCTTACAGTAAATCCATTACCCGAAATACCGCTACTAGACGAGTATACCATTTGCTTTGATCCATCGTTACAAACTCCTGTTGTCCTTGAACTTGATAATACCTTTGATACTTATAGATGGAAAAATAGCAACGGGGTTATTTTAGGCACTTCAAGCAAATTCACCTTGCATCGAACTGGAAATTATACGATAGAAGTTTCAAAAACCCAAAATGGTATTACCTGCTCAAACACAAAGAGTTTCACGGTTGTCAATCCGCCAAAACCGAGCTTCGGAGCAATAGATGTAAATACCGAAAATGAATCAAACAATATGATACAAGTTGAAGTCATTGGTAACAGCTCCTATTCTTTTTCTTTGGACAATATAAATTTCTTTGGCTCTGGAAGTAATCATGTATTTAGTCAGGTAACTCCTGGAATACGTACGATTTATGTAAAGGACCAAAACAATTGCGAAGAACCCATTTCAATTAAAGTTTCTGTCATCGGATTTAAGAGTTTCTTCTCTCCAAACGGAGATGGTAAAAACGAATTTTGGAATATTACCGGTTTGGATTCCAATTCCTTTAAAAGTGTAAATGTTCTGATTTACAACCGCTATGGAACCGTCGTCGGAAGCATAAAAGATTTTTCTTCGGATGGCTGGGACGGAACGTTTAATGGCAAACCGCAGATATCTAACACTTATTGGTATACGGCTGTTTTGGTGGATAATGACGACGAAGTC
>JALQZD010000091.1 GCA_023258495.1 Polaribacter sp. | reverse complement strand
AGTTAAAAATACATCAGAATAAGGAATGTATTGTGCGAATGCCTTAGAAGTAATTCCGGCACCTTCATAGGCAACTCCATCAATCAATACAGCTCCAGATCCATCACCACCATACTGGAAGAATCCACCAAAGTTAAAAATGATAATTACCAAAGCAGTCATTGTACAAATTAATACCGTATCAATAAATGGCTCTAATAATGCAACCAAACCTTCAGATGCAGAATATTTAGTTTTAACGGCAGAGTGTGCAATTGATGCAGAACCAGCACCCGCTTCATTCGAGAAAGCAGCTCTTTGAAAACCTACCAATAAAACACCAATAACCCCTCCTACTCCAATTGCAGTTGGGTTAAATGCTTCTTTTACGATTAACGCAATAGCATCATCAACTAAAGAGAAGTTCGCTCCTAAAATATATAGACAAGCTAATACATACATAACAGCCATAAACGGGACAACTTTTTCAGTTACGGAGGCAATTCTCTTGATTCCACCAATAATTATAATACCTACCAAAGCAGCAAGTACTATTCCAACAATAGCTCCTGCCGCAGTACTTTCCCAACCAAACATTTCTTTGATTACAATTGTTGCCTGATTCGATTGTGCTGCATTTCCTCCACCGAAAGATCCTCCAATACAGAAAATTGCAAACAATGCTGCCGCAAATTTCCCTAACGTTTGAAATCCTTTTTCTTTTAAACCTTTTGAGATGTAATACATGGGGCCACCATAAACGGTACCATCCTCTCCAACATCTCTATATTGAACACCAAGTGTACATTCTACAAATTTTGTTGACATCCCTAAGAAACCACAAATTATCATCCAAAATGTCGCTCCAGGACCACCCAATGCAATCGCTAAAGCTACACCGGCAATGTTCCCATTTCCAACTGTTCCAGAAACTGCAGTAGCAAGCGCCTGAAAATGTGAAACCTCACCTTCTTCACTTTCATCTCTAATAGTTTCTATTGAATCACCTCCTGGTGTGCTATCGCCATAGGCTTCTTCAACCACAGGATGATCAACTTCATCGTACTTTCCTCGAACAACATTAATCGCCGTACCAAAATGACGGATATTCGGAAAGCCAAAATAAATGGTAAAAAATGCTGCACTGACAACCAATAATATCAATACGAATGGAGTACCCATAATTTGAAAGAAAATTACGCTAGAGAAAAAATCTGAAACGGGCTGAAAAGCTTCGTCAATTTTTTGATCTAAACCTTTTTCTTGTGAAAAAATGAATAGTGGACTCAATAAAAATAACAGTGAAAGAAGATTTTTCTTCATAAAATGGTGTAGTTTTTAGTTTAAAATGTGGTGCAATATCTTAAAAAAAAGACCTATTAACAACTTTTAAAGGTTAAAAGTAGAATCGTCATAATTTGCCTTGAATTCCAAAAGTTCTTCTTCAAAAGTTTTTGGTGCAAAGCCCAATTCTTTAACTGCTTTCTCAATATAAAAACCTGTTTTTGGTGGTCGATTTGCAGGCTGATTTAATTCTAATGAAGAAATTGGACTTATCAAATCCGAATTTAATCCGAAGGTTTTTGCTACGGTTACAGCGATTTGATATACACTCATCAATCTTGAAGAAGAAATATGAAAAATTCCATTTCTTTTAGCCTCCATCGCCAACTTACATGCTTCTGATAAGGATTTTGCATTGGTGGGCATTCGGTATTGATCGTGAACAACTGTAATAGGCTTTCCTGTTTTCAAGGATTTGAGAACCCATAAGACAATATTTGTACGACTCATATCACGCACTAAGCCATATACCAAAATCGTTCTTAAAATGGTAAAATTTATTTTAGATGATAGGATGGTTTCTTCGGATCTTAATTTTGACAATCCGTAATAACTGATTGGATTTGTGGTATCCGTTTCTTTGTAAGGACCATTTTTACCATCAAAAACAAAATCGGTGGATAAATGAATTAAATGCGCATTTGACAATTTGCAATATTCAACAAGCCACGATACCATTTGAACATTAATTATATCACATGCCTCTCTATTTGAATCGCAAACATCCACATGCGTCATTGCTGCCGTATTAATGATAAAGTTCGGACTGATAGCTGCTAATGCAGCATCCACCTGTATCTTATCCGAAAGATCCACAGTATGATATTGAAATCCATCTACAGGATATCGCGATGGTCCTCTAGAGAATCCATGGATCTGATATTTCCCATCTGGAATTAACAGATCTAACAAGGTTTGACCTAATAATCCGTTACTTCCAGTAATGACAACCTTAATCACCCTAAAAAATTTCTCTTAATTTTTTGATTTGATCTTTACGTCCCAAAACAATTAAATTGGAACCTTGAGCAAGAATAGTAGAGGCATCAGGATTGATTTCGTAATCCTTGTTTGGCTTCCGAAGACCGATTACTGTACAACCTGTTTTTTTCCTTAAATCAAGGTCAAGAATGGTTTTATTTATGAATTTCGCTGGCAACTCATCCACCGCAATTTCTTCCAAATTAGCAGTTGTTTCTCCCTCTACAGTTAGACGATCAACGAACTCAATTACGTCCGGAGTTACCACTAAAGAAGCCATGTGGTTTCCTCCGATTTTATCTGGCATAATCACGTTATCCGCTCCTGCAATTTTCAATTTATTGTACGAACTCTCTTTGGAGGCTCGGCTAATAATTTTAAACTTCTTATTCAATTGACGAGCCGTAAGAACCACGAATAAATTATCGGCATCTTTAGGCAAAGCGCTAATCAAACTGGCGGCATTTTTTATACCTGCCTTAATCAACACGTCGTCTGTTGTGGCATCACCCTGAATATTCAAGATTTGATGCTCTTCTAGGACATCAGCAATTTCTTTGTCATTTTCAATCACTACAAATTCCTGATTGTAATTTTTCAATTTTGTGATGGCTTGTTTTCCATTCCGTCCGAATCCGCAGACAATGGTATGCCCCTGTAAATCGCCTATTTTTTTCACAATTCGTTTATGTTTAAAATGATTGAATAATTTTCCGCTAACCAAATATTCAGAAAAGGTTGAAATCGCGTAACCGAAGATGGTAATACTTAATAAAATTAAAAAGATCGTAAATATCTTTTCCTCTGGAGTAAACGGTTTCACCTCTCCAAATCCTACAGTTGTAATCGTAATAATGGTCATGTACAAGGCGTCTACCACCGAATACCCTGATAAAAGAATATAACCGAAGGTTCCAATTACAATGGTAGTTCCTACCAGCAATAAGGTCTTATTTATTTTAGAATCTAATAGCCGCATCCTTATAAATCAAAAACAGAGCTTCGTTTTGTATACACCATGTCTTTAAGTTTTAACCAAAATGCAATTGTCAAGTAAATTGCAAATGACAATCCGGCCGTAAAAAAAGTAATGTAGATAAAAAACAAACGAACATTCGTCGCTCGCATTCCCAATCGATCTGCCAACCGACTCGAAACATCATACCCGTGCTTCTCGAAAAAATATCTGGCTGAAGTGATAAAACTCATTAGACCTAATTTACTGCAAGATAATTAAATCAAATTATTTTGGTTAGGGGTTCACTGCTAAAAATAATCCATTATCGCTATCTTTGCGTTTTTCAAAAATTCAACGTTTGGAAAGTCAAGATTTTATTGAGGTTTATGGGGCTAGAGCCCATAATTTGAAGAACATCGATGTGAAGATACCCAGAGAAAAATTGGTGGTCATCACAGGATTAAGTGGAAGTGGAAAATCATCACTTGCTTTCGATACCATTTATGCAGAAGGGCAGCGTAGATATATTGAAACTTTTTCGGCCTACGCACGTCAATTTTTGGGTGGATTAGAACGACCAGATGTTGATAAAATCGACGGATTATCACCAGTAATTTCCATCGAACAGAAAACCACAAACAAGAGTCCGAGATCTACAGTTGGCACGATTACTGAGATTTACGATTTTTTAAGATTATTGTTTGCCAGAGCTTCGGATGCGTATTCCTACAACACCGACGAAAAAATGGTGAGTTACTCCGACGAACAGATCTTCGATTTGATCACATCTGATTTCAAAGACAAAAAAACAACCATTTTAGCACCATTAATCAAAAGTAGAAAAGGTCATTATCGTGAGCTTTTTGAACAAATTTCAAAACAGGGTTTTCTTCGTGCACGTGTTGATGGTCAGATTGTTGAAATCACAAAAGGAATGCGATTAGATCGCTACAAAACCCATGATATTGAGGTGGTGATAGATCGATTGGTAATTAACGATGCATCTGAAAAACGTTTAAAGGAATCCATTAAAACCGCTTTACATTCTGGAAATAATATCTTGATGATTATTTCAGAAAACGATTCAAAACCGAGATACTTTAGTCGTGAATTGATGTGTCCTACCACCGGAATTGCCTATCCGAATCCAGAACCAAACGCCTTCTCGTTCAATTCACCAAAAGGTGCTTGCCCGAATTGTAACGGACTCGGAATTACCAATGAGGTAAATTTGAGAAAAATCATTCCCGATGATTCAAAATCCATAAAAAATGGTGCAATCGCTCCATTAGGAGAAGAAAAAAACACCTGGATTTTTAAACAATTGTATCACATTGCAGAACGCTACACATTCAAATTATCAGATTCAATACATAGTATTCCAAAAGAGGCCCTTGAAGTCATTTTAAATGGCGGAAAAGAATCATTCGAAGTTACCTCAAAGACCATTGGAGTTCGAAGAAGTTATACTATCGATTTTGAAGGAATTATTTCCTTTATAAAAAATCAATATAAACACGCAGAAAGTTCATCGATCAAGCGTTGGGCTAAAGGTTATATGGATGAAATTGCCTGTAGTGAGTGTTGCGGAAAACGATTAAAAAAAGAGTCTTTATATTTTAAAATCGAAGACAAAAACATCTCCGATTTAGCTCAAATGGATATTCAGGAATTGAGTGAATGGTTCGATACAATTGCGTCAAAACTATCGGAAAAACAATTTCATATTGCCGAGGAAATTCTGAAAGAAATTCGAACCCGTATTCAGTTCTTATTGGATGTTGGTTTGGATTACCTCACGTTAGATCGAAGTTCAAAGTCTATTTCTGGAGGTGAAGCACAACGAATTCGCCTAGCAACTCAGATTGGCTCTCAATTGGTAGGTGTATTATACATTTTAGATGAACCAAGTATTGGATTACATCAGCGCGATAATCAAAAACTTATTGATTCTTTGATCAAACTGAGGGATATCGGAAATTCCGTACTCGTGGTTGAACACGACGAAGACATGATTAAACATGCTGATTATGTTTTGGATATCGGACCAGGTGCTGGAAGACACGGTGGTCAAATTGTAAGTGAAGGGAATTTTGATGAATTACTCAAACACGATACGCTTACTGCTGATTATTTAGCTAAAAAGAAAGAAATCAAAGTTCCGAAACAACGCAGAAAAGGAAATGGAAATTCCATAAAACTAGAGGGTGCAACAGGGAATAATTTAAAAAATGTTGATATTACCCTGCCGTTAGGTAAAATGATTTGTGTTACCGGAGTATCTGGAAGCGGAAAATCGACTTTGATTAACGAAACCCTCTACCCCATTCTGAATGCGCACATTTATCGTGGTGTAAAAACTCCGATGCCGTACAAGAAAATTAAGGGGTTGGAACATGTCGATAAAGTAATTGATATTGATCAATCTCCGATTGGACGAACGCCACGATCTAATCCGGCCACTTATACCGGAACCTTTGGAGAAATTAGAAGTTTATTTGCCAAAACCCCAGAAGCAGCTATTCGCGGATATAAACCAGGACGATTCTCTTTTAATGTAAAAGGTGGTCGTTGCGAAACCTGTCAAGGTGGTGGTGTTAAAGTCATAGAGATGAACTTTTTACCAGATGTGCATGTAGAATGTGAAACCTGTCAGGGGAAACGATTCAATAGAGAAACACTGGAAATTCGATACAAAGGAAAATCAATTTCTGATGTATTGAATATGACTATCGAAGATGCTACTGAGTTTTTTGAACACATCCCAAAAATTTATAGAAAATTGAAAACTATAAAGGATGTTGGGCTTGGCTACATTACTCTTGGTCAACAATCGACAACCTTATCGGGTGGTGAAGCACAACGAATCAAACTGGCCACAGAATTATCAAAACGCGACACTGGAAATACATTTTATATTCTTGATGAACCGACTACTGGTCTTCATTTCGAAGATATTCGCGTATTAATGCAGGTCTTAAATAAACTTGTAGATAAAGGAAATACCGTTCTTATCATCGAACATAATCTAGATGTTATTAAATTAGCAGATCACATTGTTGATTTAGGTTTAGAAGGTGGAAAAAAAGGTGGTACAATTTTGGTGACAGGTGCACCAGAAGAGATTATCAAAAACAAAAAAAGTTACACAGCTCAGTTCTTGAAAAGGGAATTAGCGAGCATCAACCAATAGCAAAAATGACACAAGACGACAGAAAAATCAGGGAAAAACTCCAACAAAAAACCTGGAATGAAATCAAAACCAACGATTCGTGGGCCATATTTAAAATCATGGCAGAATTCGTTGAAGGATATGAGAAATTGAGCAAAATTGGACCTTGCGTTTCTATTTTTGGTTCGGCACGCTCTAAACCTGAAAATCAAGATTATCAGCTTGCAGAAGAAATCGCCTTTCAATTAACTCAACATGGATTTGGAGTCATTACGGGTGGTGGACCAGGAATAATGGAGGCCGGTAATAAAGGTGCGAATCGGGGAAAAGGAACCTCTGTTGGATTGAATATTGAATTGCCTTTTGAGCAACATGACAATCCGTGGATCGATAGCGATAAAAACCTTGATTTCGATTACTTTTTTGTGCGTAAAGTAATGTTTGTAAAATACTCACAGGGATTTGTGGTAATGCCTGGAGGATTTGGAACATTGGATGAATTCTTTGAAGCCATAACTCTAATTCAAACGAACAAAATCGGAAAGTTTCCAATTGTTCTAGTCGGTACAGATTACTGGTCAGGATTATTAGACTGGTTGAAAAAGACCTTAGTAAAAGAAGGAAAAATTAGTCCTGATGATTTGGACTTATTCAGGCTTGTTGATACGGCCGAAGATGCCGTTCAACATTTTGTGAAATTCTATGAAAAGTACGATCTAAAACCAAATTTCTAATATGTTAAAGAAACTAATCCTACTACTATTGCTTTTCGTTGTCCAATCCTCTGTTGGGCAAACTAGAATTAAAACGATGTTTTATAATTTATTGCGATACGATAACAATTCGTACAGTCAAAATAAAACGCCAGATTTACTAAGCATTCTAAATGAGGCCCAG
>JALQZD010000206.1 GCA_023258495.1 Polaribacter sp. | reverse complement strand
AAAATAGTGTATAGAAGCCAAATAAGTTTACAAGAAGGTAAAAACGAAATTGATTTGAACTTTAATGTTTCTCCAGGAATTATGTTGTTGAATATCGCGACCAACGAACATAACTTCGGAACAACTAAAATTATTTTTAGGTAACTACATTAAATTAAAATCAATGGATTTCAATTAAGAAAGTTAGGGGGTTCTTAATTGATGCTTAAAAAGGGGGGCATATCTCCCTTTTTTATTTTTATAAGCATAAGTGAAATTACTATCTTGTCATATCAATCGAAAAATGAATTTCTATGAAGAAAAATATTGCATGGATTCCACTTTTACTAATTCCACTACTCATGATTGAATGTAAACTTAAAGAATCCCAAAAAGAAGAAGATTCTGGATGGGAAGTCGATTTTATCGATAGTTTCGAAACCTTTAATGAAGATAACTGGCAAGATCAGCGTATTTGGGTAAATAATGAAACACATTGTTATGTGCCCGATAACCAATATAACACCAGGGAAGTTAGCAACGGAACCCTAAAGTTAAGAGTTGTGAATGCCGGTAAATTAGTTCCGTGTGACAACTTCGATAAACACGGTAATCAGCATCCTGAGACTCAATATGTAGCAGGTCGAATTTGTTCAAAAAACCGTAAAGAATTTGTGAAGGGTAAATGGACAGCACGTCTTCGATTGCATAGCAACGGTGAAAAAAGTATGTTTCCAGCATGGTGGTTATTAGGGGCACAAAACAATGAACCACCTGTTCAAGAAAAAGATGAAACCGTCTGTTGGCCATTAACAGGTTCTGGTGAAATTGACATTTTCGAACATCACGGAGACTACCATCATGATATGTTCACGACTGGCGCCATTGTTAGTTTAGGTGAGTGTGATAAAGGTGATTGGCAAAGTAAACGAAGAAACTTTCCTACCACTTTGAATGAATTTCATGAGTATTCGGTAGAGTGGGAAGGAAGTGATTTGGTATATCGTTTAGACGGAAAAGAAATTTATAGAAACGAAGGCGAAGGTGATAAATATCCGGAGCCAATGTTTGCTATTTTAAATTTTGCTAAAATCACAGATGCTCCAATGCAAGGTTCTTGGACCATGGAAGTAGACTGGGTCAAACACGAAAAAAGAAAGTAGTTTACAAGCCAGAAATCAATTCTTTAAATAATCGGATCATTTTTGGTTCTGCCTTTCCGGCTATTGCAATAATTTCTTCAATATCTATGGGTTGAAGATTTTTCGGATCACATTCATCCGTTAAGACAGATACCGCCGCACAAGGTAAATTCAATTGTTTCGCAACAATAACCTCGGGTACGGTGCTCATTCCTACAGCGTCTGTTTCCAGAATTTGTAGCATCCGATATTCTGCCCGAGTTTCCAATTGTGGCCCCAATACACTCGTGTAAATTCCTTCATATAATGGAATGCCTTCTTTTTCGGCTATGGCTTTTAATCTGGAATTCAAATCCTTGGAATACGGTTCGAGCATATCGGCGAATATATTTCCGAAATCTTTGGCTTTCTTAAATGCCAATGGAGATTGACCCTGAAGATTGATGTGATCCTCGATTAGCATTAAGTCTCCTTTCTTATAATTTAGATTGATAGCACCCGCCGCATTAGAAATTAAAAGATTTTGAATTCCTAAACCATGCATCACTCGAATTCCATAGGTAACTTCCCAAGGTGAATAGCCTTCATACAAATGAAAACGGCCAGACATCACCACAACTTTTTTTCCAGACAATAGTCCAAAGATTAATTTGCCCGAATGAAATTCAACAGTGGCTTCTGGAAAATGGGGAATATCTGAATATGGCGTCTGAGCAGAAATCTCAATTTCATCAACCAATTGTCCCAAACCAGTTCCGAGAACTATTCCAATTTCTGCTGATTCAAATCCTTTGGATTGTAAGAAAGAAATACTTTCTTCTAGCTGCTGTTTTTTCATAAAAAAGAGTTTAAAACAGGATGATTTTCCATATCGGTAACAACATCAATATCATTCAATTCCTTTGTTAAAAATACTTTTTTATTGTCAATATCTTTTAGTGTGGATGAAAATACTGATGCCGTACCCCATTCTTTATTTTGGAAAATCGACGGAATTAATTCTTTCATTCCGAGTAAGTAGTACCCACCATCAGTAGCTGGTCCAAGGACGACATCATTAGAATCTAGACGTTCAAATGCTTCTAGAATAATATCTGAAGTAAGGTCGTACAAGTCACTACCAATAATAATAATTTTATCGTAAGCTTCAGAAAAACCTTGTTTAAATGCGTTGGCCATCCGATTGCCTAAGTCATTGCCAGATTGTAATTCTTTTCGATAAGTATGTAAGTCCCAAATATCTTTACAATTGATATTCTCTGAATAATATACAATCTTATCACAAGGTAGATTTTCTGTAAATCGTTTGGTTTGATTAAGTAATTCAATATAAACCTTCAGCGCTTTGTCATTCCCAATAGATTTAGCCAAACGTGTTTTTACTTTGCCCAATTCAGGATTTCGAGTAAATATCAGAAGTAAGTTCTTACTCATAAACTATTAGCAACAACCTCCTCCATCATAATGGAATGTGCTTTCAGAAATATAGATGTCTTTTCTTTTTAATGAAGCCAATGCATTGGCCGTTTTATCACAAATTGCTAAAGGTTGGTTCGGTAGTAACACATGACCCTTATGATCATCAAAATATTCTTCCTGACCAAAATAAATGGCAGCTTTACCGGTAAAAATACATGGCCCGTCTTCTGGCATCGGATCTTTAATAGCGGCAACTTCAATCGATTCGATATAAATCAATTCGTCGGTTGGATAATTGATCGGATCCAAAATTCTATAGGGTTTTCTTGCGCGAATTTCTATAGTTCCGAAGCCTGCATCCGTCAGCATTTTGACGTATTCATTAATCGGTAAACTTCCGCTTAAACATAAGGCGCGTAAACGTTCGTCATTTCGCAATTCATCATTCATGTCCTGTTCGCATGTTGGATCGCTCATGACTAATCTTCCGTGAGGTTTTAAAACACGATACATTTCATTAATGGCTGTTCTCAAATCTTCTTCTTTGAAGATGTTGAATAAACAATTCTGGGCAGCAACATCAATACTATTGTCTTCAACTGGTAAGTTTAGCGCATCTCCTTTTCGAAGATCGACAAAACTGGAATCGAACCAATCATTTTGCTTTTGTGCTTCAATAAAATTTACTTTTGATGCTTCCAACATTTCATCAACGACATCAATACCAATGACACCATTTTTTTGACGTGAGAAATAGGAAAATTGTAGCAATTCCATTCCGCCTCCAACACCAACATACAGGATTTTTGGATTGTTGGTCAGGTCTCTAGCATGAACCGTAGATCCGCATCCGTAGTTCATTTCCTGCATAATTCTCGGAATCTTTAATCCGGGTAATTCCCAAATCGGATTGGTTGTACAGCATAACCCAACATCGGGTGTCAGGGCTGCTTCTTTGTAAACGTTTTTAGTAGTTTCTAAATAACTCATAAATGTGTTGATTAAGCAACAGTTCCTTGGCAACTACTGCCAGCACCGGCAGTACAACCGTAACAATGTTGATTAATGATGATATTTCTATTTTGAAGTAATTCTTCGTTGTATTCGGATATGTGCTTCACTTTACTATTTACCTTCAAATTTAACATTTGATTGAAGTCGCAATCATACAGCCATCCGTCCCAGCTCACCGATAAGGTATTGGTGCACATTACGTTTTCTACAGCAGCAGGATTGTACGCTTCCACAAGAGCATACATATAATCCTCATAATTGTCTGATGCGATCAAATAATCAAGAAAACGGCTAATTGGTAAATTGGTAATCGCAAATAAGTTATGAAAATGAATTCCGAAATCTTCGAGTAATGCTTTTTTGAAATCAGCCTCTAGAGCCATTTGATCTCCTGGTAGAAAAGCGCCCGACGGATTGTATACCAAATCCAACTTTAAGGACGAGCCTTCCATTCCATATCCGACAGCGTTCAAATCTTTTAAAGCTTGAATTGATTTATCGAAAACACCATCACCTCGTTGTTTGTCGGTTTTCCCTCGAGTCCAATGCGGCATGGAACTCACAACATGAATATTATGCTTTTTGAAAAACGCTGGTAAATCGTGATACTTTTTATTTGCGCGAATGATCGTTAAGTTGGATCGAACAATGAAATCTTTAATTCCTGCCTTCGCGGCCTCTTCGACAAACCATCTAAAATTCGGATTCATTTCTGGGGCTCCACCCGTCAAATCAAGGGTATGGGCTCCTGTTTTTCGAATCACTTCCAAGCATTGATGCATAGTTTCCTGGGTCATGATTTCCTTTCGGTCTGGACCAGCATCAACATGGCAATGTGCACATACCTGATTACACATGTACCCAACGTTAATTTGAAGGATTTCGAGTTTTTTGGGACGAAGTGGAAACTGATTTGTTTCTTTAATTTTATCGCCAAATGTTGGTAGTTCGCCATCAGCAAATATGCCATTAGATAAAATCTCTAGTTGGCGTTGCGTATTGGCAAGATCATTATTTCTAGCTTTTAAAGACTTTGTAGCCATTAATTACATTTCTAATTTATTCACCTTATTCATCATTTGAACACCATGCACCAGCGTTGCCCCGCTCTTAATTGCGGCTCCTACATGAACAGCCTCCATCATTTCTTCTTTGGTGATTCCTCTTTGTAATCCATCTTTTGTATATGCATCAATACAATAGGGGCACTGTTCTGTGTGTGCAACAGCCAAAGCGATTAATGATTTTTCGCGTGCAGTTAGTGCTCCTTCTTCAAAAACTTTCCCATAATATTCGAAAAACTTGTTACCAAGCTCTTCACTCCATTCCGTAATTTTCCCAAATTTTCGTAGATCGGCAGCGTCGTAATAATTTTTAGACATGTGATAGATGAATTAAACCTTAAAAATACAATTTTATTTATCGTTTAAATTCTAGTTTTTTCCCAAATTTTGAATTTTAGTGTTTGCTCTAACGAGATCGTTTACATCAATCTTCATGTCGTCAATCATCACCAGTTTTTTCATGAAATTAGTCTAAAATTTCTTCATTTACTTCCAGCTTAAATCGCTTTCTGAAGGCATACACGAAAAGATACAATATTGGAGTATCTAGCGCAGCAATCATGATTTTGAAAATGACACCGCTTACGAGTAGTCCTAAGAAATTATCCCAGTCGATGATGTCGAACGAACACAATAAAACCAATACCGTTAGGGTGTCAATAAATTGGGAAGAAAAGGTTGAGAAATTATTTCGTAGCCAAAGATGTTTACCCTTGGTTAGTTGTTTCCAAAAATGATAAATCCGGATATCAATGAATTGTGCAAATAGATAGGCTAACATAGATGCCAAGACAGCTAAAGGAGTTGCCCCAAACACTTGTGTGAACGTTTGGTCTGATGTTGGTGACCAATCCGTAGCAGGAGTAGCCTGAGAAACATAAATGATTGACAAGGAGAAAAATGATGCGAAAATTCCGGCAATCACAACGTCATTCGCCTTTTTCTTTCCATAAATTTCAGAGAGAATATCGGTAATCAAAAAGGTGATGGGATAGGGCAGTAGCCCTACAGAAACCTCAAATAATTTTACTCCATATATTTCGATATCGAATGGATACCAATAAAAAAACTTTTGAAAAATTAAATTTGAGGTAACTAATGATGCGATAAAAAGGGCTGCTAAAATCAGATAAATTCGATTAGCTAAAATTCTATCCTGTTTATTCATAAAACGAAATTAGTAAATATTACCTATAGTTTTAAAAATGTTTACTTTTGCCCGAAATATTAATCATAACGAATGAAAGCATATATTTTTCCTGGTCAAGGAGCACAATTTCCAGGAATGGGATTAGATTTATATGAAGGGTCTGCCTTGGCTCAAGAATATTTTGAAGAAGCGAACGATATCCTAGATTTTTCAATAACCGATATCATGTTTGAAGGTACGGCCGAACAATTAAAAGAAACGAAAGTTACGCAACCAGCTATATTTTTACACTCTGTAATTTTAGCCAAAGTTTTAGGCGAGGATTTTAAACCAGAAATGGTTGCGGGTCACTCTTTGGGAGAGTTATCTGCCTTAGTTGCAAATGGCGTTTTGTCATTTAAAGACGGATTGCAATTGGTGTCTAAAAGAGCTTTAGCGATGCAGAAGGCTTGTGACATCAAACCTTCAACAATGGCAGCTGTTCTTGGTTTAGAAGATAAAGTTGTTGAGGATACATGTGCAGAAATTGATGGTGTTGTTGTGGCAGCAAATTATAACTGTCCGGGTCAATTGGTGATTTCTGGTGAAATTGAAGCTGTTGAAAAGGCTTGTGAAGTTTTAACAGAAAAAGGTGCCAGAAGAGCTTTGATACTTCCGGTAGGAGGTGCATTCCATTCTCCTTTAATGGAGCCTGCTCGTGAAGAATTAGCAGCAGCGAT
>JALQZD010000205.1 GCA_023258495.1 Polaribacter sp. | reverse complement strand
CATTCGAACATATTTTCTTCCGAGTGCTTCTGCAATGCTCTTACCCAGACTAGTTTTTCCAACTCCAGGAGGGCCATCAAAGCAGAGAATCGGAGACTTCATATCCCCTTTTAATTTGAGTACGGCTAAATGCTCAATAACGCGTTGTTTCACTTTCTCTAGACCGAAATGATCTCGATCTAATATCTTCTGTGCCGCTTTTAAATCAAATTTATCTTCTGTAAATTCTCCCCAAGGTAGTTCTAAAAACAACTCCAAGTAGCTTCGTTGCACTCCATATTCGGCCATTTGCGGATTCATACGACGCAGGCGATTCAATTCTTTTTCGAATGTCTCTGCTACCTCCTTAGTCCATTTTTTATCTTTCGCTTTGTTACGCATTTCTTCCAATTCCTGCTCATTCGAAGAACCACCTAACTCCTCTTGGATTGTTTTTAATTGCTGATGCAAATAATATTCACGTTGCTGCTGATCTAAATCCTCACGAGTTTTAGACTGAATATCATTCTTCAATTTTAATTTTTGAAGCTCCTTATTTAAGTTTTTTAGCGTAAGCAATGCACGTTCTCGAAGATGATCCTTTTCAAGAATAACTTGTTTTTGCATTACCGATAAGTCCATATTCGAAGCAATAAAATTGACGATGAACGAACTGGATTGAATATTTTTAATCGCAAAAGAAGCCTCAGAGGGTAACATTGGGTTTTCCTTAATTACTTCTAAAGCCTGATCTTTAATCGAATCAATGATGGCATCAAATTCTTTTTTATCGCCGACTTCTCGTTCTTCAACAGCCTCTGTTACTTTTGCCTTTAAGTAGGGCTTCTCCTGAATCAATTCAGTGATTTCGAAACGCTTTTTACCTTGTATAATGACGGTAGTATTTCCGTCTGGCATCTTCAATACACGTAAAATTTGTGCCACTACTCCCGTTTGATATATATCTTTTAAGCCAGGTTGCTCAACACTTTCATTACGCTGGGCTACAACACCAATTATTTTGTCGCTTTTATTCGCGTCATTGATTAATTCAATTGATTTATCTCGACCTGCAGTAATCGGAATTACCACACCCGGAAATAAAACCGTATTTCGCAGTGGTAAAATCGGAAGCGTTTCTGGAACGCTTTCATTGTTGATAATCTCTTCATCCTCAGGAGTCAATAATGGAATTAATTCCGAATCTTCACCAATCACATCTTGAAAGGACAATCTGTCTAATTTTAAAAATTTTGATTTGGCCATATGGTTTTTCTCTGTCAAGTTGACATCCTATTGTAAAAGGTTTGGTTTGACAAAACCCCAAAATACAAAATAGTCAACTGATAATCAGATTATTATTAATAATTTATTATCAAATTCATTCTATTAAAGTCAATTCTTGTGCCAAAAATTAAAACGGTAAAACCCCATACATTTGAGCCCCATTCTCACGGAATAGAAATAAGAAACCTGATTATTTTTTTTTGAAATTCCTGAGTTTTCTGATTGGCTATTGAGGAATTAAATCCAAAATCGAAATTCGTCAGAAAAAAAATCTTACTTTCTTTACATTAAACTGTCACAAAAAAGAACTTCTTGCGTCTATAAAATAGAACTGTTTCATTGGAAGCTAACCAACCACATATAACTGAACTTCTAAAGCGCTGCCAAAAATCTGATAGAAATGCGCAGATGCAATTGTATAAAGCTTATTACAAAGCCATGTACAATACAGCATTTCGTATTTTGAAAGATGAATTTGAGGCAGAGGATATCATGCAAGAAGCATTTTTAACGGCCTTTACGAAGTTGAATTCTTACAGAGGAGAAGTAGCTTTTGGAGCTTGGTTAAAACGAATAGTGATTAACAAAAGTTTGACTCAGTTAAAAAAGAACAACCGCTATGAGGAGGTAAAATTAGAAGTTGTTCCCACCAATGAAACCGAAAGTTCAGAACTTGATTACACAAAACTGGAACCGCAGTCTGTGATGAATAGTATTCAAGGACTTAAAGATAATTACCGAATGGTGTTAACCCTAAATTTAATTGAGGGCTATGACTATGAAGAGATCGCTCAAATTATGAATTATACGAATGAGAATGTTCGTACAACCATATCAAGAGCAAAACATAAATTAAAACAAGTGTTGTTAGTAAACAACCCACAAATACGTGCATATGGAAGATAAATTACATGATTATTTTTCTAACGAAAGCTTTGATTTTCAAGAACCACACACTGGTCACTTTGAACGATTTGAACGAAAATTAGCACAACCCAAAAAGCGTCAGTTCAATTGGCAATGGATGAGTATTGCCGCCTCTCTAGTGCTAGGTTTTACTTTCTGGCTAGGTTCTTACACTCAAAAACGAACCATCGACATGGCCGATATTTCTCCAAAAATGGAGGAAGTTCAAAACTACTTTGTATCTACCATTTACCAAGAGTTACAAACCGTTGAGAAAAATCGAAACTTAGAAACTGAAACCATTATTGAAGAAGCTTTAGATGCTATCGAAGAATTAGAAGATGAATACAAGAACTTTGTACAAGAATTGAATAATAATGGTGACCAGAGAAGGCTTTTGAATGCCATGGTAAATAACTACCAGCAACGATTAGACATTTTAGAAAATGTTTTAAAACAAATTGATCAAATTAAGAATCCTAAACTATTAAATGATGAAGTCTATATATAAATTAGCTTTACTTGCTTTATTCATCCCAACCTTAGCTTTTGGCTTTACACATGCTAAAAAGCCAAAGCACGAAAAATCTAAAACGGTAAAAAAAGAATTTTCTGTAAATAGTGATGCGAAACTAAGTGTTCATAACAAATACGGAAATTTAAATATTACTACCTGGGATCAAAATACCATCGATATTCAAGTTGTGATTACCGTTAAAGGAGACGATTTGGATGATGTAAAAGAACGATTGGATGATATTGATATCGAATTTGAATCCAATGCCGGAATGGTAGAAGCAAAAACCATTTTTGAGAACAATCGCAATTCGAGCTGGTCATGGTGGAGACGTAACAACCGCAAAAACATGAGCATGAAAATCAATTATACCATCAAAATGCCAAAATCCAACAGCGTGAATTTGAACAATGACTACGGAAATATTTACTTGGATGAAATTGACGGAAAAGCATCACTAAATTGCGATTATGGAAAAATCGAAATCGGCAAATTGAATAACGATAGTAATTCCATCAATATGGATTACTGTGGTTCTTCAAATATTGATTTTATGAAGAACGGAAGCGTAAATGCTGACTACTCTAAATTAACTATAGAAAAAGCAGGTAAGATTGATGCAAACATTGATTACACAACCCTAAAGATTGAAGATGCAGAAGCTGTAGATTTCAATGCTGATTATGGCGGAGTTACGGTGAATAAAGCGAATTCAATTCGAGGAAATAGCGATTATACCAATATTCGATTAGGAAGCATTGCTAAGCGTATTACAGTCGATTCTGATTATGGATCTGTTGTCGTTAAAAAATTAGAAGCCGGATTTGAATCAGTGAATATTGAAACCCAATATGCAAGTGTAAAAATCAATGTGGATCCAAGCGCCGCATTTAATTTTGAAATCAATACGCAATATTCCGGATTTAAAACAGATCTTGATCCTATCCAATTCTTTAAGAAAATCACAAAAACAACGAAACGATATTACGAAGGAAAATATGGTCCTGGTTCTAATGGCGGAACTATCAAAATAAGATCTCAATATGGTGGTGTATCCATCGAGCAATACTAAAGAAAAAAAACACGTTAACAATCAACCTAAATTCAAAAACAATGAAAAAAACAATAAGCACTCTTGTTCTTGCACTAACGGTATCATTTACATCAAATGCACAAAGTTGGTGGAATAGTAAAAAGATTAAGGGAAATGGAAAAGTCGTCACAGAAATTCGAAACACCGGCAATTATGATGGTGTTGCAGTAGGCGGATCTTTTGATGTTATTTTGGTAAATGGAACTGAAGGAAAAATTACAATTGAAAGTGAAGAAAATCTGCTACCCTACATTATTACTGAAGTAGAACGCAATACATTAAAGATTAAATATAAGAAGAACACCAACATCAGAACTACTAAAAAATTAGTAGTGACTGTCCCAGTAAAAGAAATTGATCAAATAAGTCTTGGTGGATCTGGAACAATTACTTCTTCTGGCCAATTAAATTCAGAAGAATTTAAAGTAAACTTAGGAGGTTCAGGGCGAATTGAATTGGAATTGGATGCCACGGATGTTTCTGCATCAATTGGTGGTTCTGGTGATATCAAATTATCTGGTAAAACAAATGAGTTCAGATGTTCAATCGCTGGTTCTGGAAGTATCAAAGCCTATGAATTACAATCGAACGACTTAAACGCAAATATCGCAGGCTCTGGAAGTATTCGAACAACAGTTTCAACCAGAATCAATGCGAAAGTTGTAGGATCTGGAAGGGTATATTATAAAGGAGAACCAAAATATGTGGACAGTAAATCTGTTGGATCTGGAGACGTAGTAGATAAGAACTAAACACCTAATTTTTCCCACAAAAAAAGCCCAAAAGTGATTTCATTTTTGGGCTTTTACTTTTTTATTTTCTTCGATAACCTTCGGTTTGTTCAAACACGGCTTCGAGTATTTTCTTATCAACGTCTTCAAGTTTTAATTTTCGTCGACTCATCACAACTTCGGCAACTTCAAATACTTTGTTTAAACGATAGGTGATGAACCCTGCAGCGCCACCCCAACTGAAAGAAGGAACGAAATTTCTTGGGAATCCACTTCCATAGATATTCGCAGAAACACCAACTACAGTGCCAGTATTGAACATGGTATTGATTCCACATTTTGAGTGATCACCCATCATCAAACCACAAAACTGCAATCCGGTAGGCGAAAAACGTCCTGCTTCATAATTCCATAGTTTTACCTCTGCATAGTTATTCTTCAAGTTCGAATTGTTGGTATCTGCTCCTAAATTACACCATTCGCCTAGCACAGAATTCCCTAAGAATCCGTCATGAGCTTTACTTGAATATCCCATTAGCACAGAATTATTCACCTCTCCTCCAACCTTACAATACGGCCCAAGGGTGGTTGCACCATATATTTTTGCTGATAATTTAAGCACTGAATTTTCACACATGGCAAATGGACCACGTACGACAGATCCTTCCATAACTTCGGCATTCTTTCCGATATAGATTGGACCGCTGTCCGCATTCAGAATGGCAAAGTTTAGTGTTGCGCCTTCCTCTATAAATATTTGATCGCGATTCAGACACTGAACCGTTTCCGGAATTGGTTGTGATTTTCGACCTTCTGTCAGCAATTCAAAATCCTGTTGAATGGCAATATCATTTTTTGAAAATATATCCCAGGTATGATGTACTTGAAGCAAATCCTCTTCAAATTCTATCTGCGTGTAGGTATCGAAGTTTACCTCTTCTTGGGTATCTTTTGTGTGAAAAGCAATGACGGATTCTCCTTGAAAAATGGCCTCATTTTCCTTTAAACTCATCACTTTTTCAACCAATTCCTTAGTCGGACAAAAAGAGGCATTTATCAGAATATTTTCATCCATTTCTACCATTGGATATTTTTCCATGAGATATTCCTCGGTAATGGTAGTCGTAGTCAATCCCAGATATTTCTCCCATTTTTCACGAATCGTCAGAATTCCAATTCGTAAATCAGCTACTGGTTTTGTATATGTAAAGGGCAATAATGCATTTCTTACCTCGCCATCAAATAAAATATAGTTCATGATTGTAAATATCTAAAATAAAGATGATTTAGAAAACGCGCCAGATATTAAATCCGAAGAAAATATCCCCATTACCCCAATCACCAACTGTACGAGCCAAATACCCTGCTTCATTCATGAATCTTGAGTTGGTCATATGCAGCTGAAAAACATGCCCCCCAGTCTCAATATCTACGCCAAGCGATAATGGATTCCTGAATTTACTTTGTGCAACTCGATTCATGTGTGCATGATATTCGAAGTTAATTGTAACTCGTTTCGAAATTTTATAACGCCCACCAAGTCCCAACAGAAACTGAGAATTTTCCTGTACATCGTTTTCTACAAAGTTCTCATGCAAAAAGACTGGAGTAAACTGGAACGAAAATTTATCATCGAACTTCCTTGAAATTAATAATTGAGAGGTGTAGGCATATCTGTGTTTAGATTCAATCAATGGAAAGTTAACCTCATCTAGACCTGTATTGAACTCAACAGAATTGAACCCTACCACTGTAAAAGGGAATTTTCCTTCTTCCTGCTGAATCAATCGGTATTTCAAATGAGCATCGTAAATCTTGCTTGCTGAACTTCTGGATAATCCAATAGTAAACCAATCGGATAATCCATATACAAAACTAAATCTGATGTTTGCATTATCCAATCCGAATAAGTCTTTAATACCTGAATTTAAGGTCCCGAATCGGTGTGAAATCAAAAAATAAAAGTCCTTTTCTGCCGCTAGCTTTGTAGACTCCATATTAATGATTTTCAATCCTTTAAATACAGAACTAACTTTTTTGTCTTCTTCAAAATTCCCCTCTAAATCGTTCAATAGATCATCTTGTGCAAAAGCGGTTATCGATGAAATCCAAAGAAATATAATTAGTAATTTTCTCATACCTGGTAATTTAACGTGATATTTATTTGTTTGTGGTTACTTGATCTATTTTAATGGTTTCTAACAATTCATCAAACCCAATGAATCTTCCCTTCGCTTCGACTTGATCTGCAGTTTGCAATGCACTTAAAGTCAAACTATCTGCATAACAGTAAATGACAGATGCAAGAACGAATGCCTCTTCCTGAATATCAGAAACAATTCCTTTGATGAGCACCGTTTTATCCAAGTATTTACTAGATGATCGCTCTGCGTCGGTTGTGAATTCTTCAATCATATCTGTAGCATCTATTGTAAATGCGGCTTCTTCTGCAGAAATATCCCGATGATCTTTGTAGATGTAGTTTAAAATTAAAAATGCAGAAATGAGTCCAACGAAAAAGGCAACTAAAACAATTTTGGATTTACTCATGGTGACGAAGTTTATTCAATAAATTTAATTATTTTAGAGGATATTAATACTTAATATGTTGATGAAATGAAAAAATTAACTGTTTTGCTTTTGTTGATGACTTTGATGATGGGATGTGCAAATGACAGTACTGATGATTTAACAGTAGCACCACCAGCTGTAATCACATATCAAAAAGATGTACGAACGATTATGAACCAGAGCTGTGCGACTTCCGGTTGTCATAATGCAGCTTCGAATTCGGTAGGTTTGACGTTAGAAACGTACACTCAGGTTCGAAATGCTTTTGAAACGAGAGGGGCATTGAACAGAATGGAGAGTGCAACCAACTCGATGCCTCCTCAAGGAAATTTACCGGAACCTACATTGAATATCATCAGAACCTGGATTACCAATGGATATATCGAAAATTAAACAGAAGCTAACATTAGCCGTTATTGCTTGTTGTCTTTTTGGACTCACAAGTGGGATCGCTCAGGAAAAATATTTTACAACAAACGGAACCATTACATTCGAATCGTCTGTACCTTCCTTTGAAGAAGTAAAAGCGACAAATTCCAAAGTGAGTGCTGTTTTAACTTCGGATGGAAGTTTTGCCTCTCTAGTGCTCATCAAAGGTTTCCGATTTAAAATTGCCTTGATGGAGGAGCATTTCAACGAGAGCTATATCGAATCTCAGAAGTTTCCAAAATCTTCTTTTTCAGGAAAAATTAAGGACTTCTCAATAGATAAATTAACCGCTGAATATCAAGAATTTGAATTAGAAGGTAAATTAACACTTCGCAAAATCAGCCAATCGATTGCTACAAAATGTATAATTAAAATAGAAGGTAATACCATCAGTCTTTCAGCAGATTTTAAAACCAAACCTGAATTATACGGCATTGAAATTCCAAGTATTGTGCGCAAAAAAATAGCAGAGTACGTTGATGTCTCTGCTACCTTCGAATTGATTCAAAAATAATTCTAATTTTTTATGATTCTTCTGGCGCCAAATCTTCCTTCCGAAGAGATTCGCAATACATAGATTCCAGAAGATAATGTTGAGATATTGATTTGCTCTCTCGGATTTGAGATTTCTTGCGTTGCAATTAATCGTCCAGATGTATCGAAAACTTTGGCAGTAGCCGAATTGGTTCCTGTAGGTAATTGAACGTTTACTACATCTGTTGTCGGATTTGGAAATACTTCAAAGTCTAAGTTTTTAATCTCCTTCGTACTCAAGGTATTAATAACTGTTGCGCCTCTATTTCCTCCATGATATTGATAGCTCGTGCTTGTCCCGTGAGCCCAAATGACAGCAATTGATGCTGCGGTGGCGCTAAAAACATAATCATCTGCATCACCTGTATTATTATCACGTTCCACCACCATCGTTCTCACGTTTCCATTCGTTGTATTGGAAATGATGGTCCAATCTTGATCTTGTCCTCCATCAGACGGTGGAAGTACATTTCCTGCTGTAACGGCATCCACTATTGTCGTTCCATTACTTCTGAAAACATCAATACCTGCTGTCATATCTCCACCTGACTCTGAAAAGCCTACACCAAACCAAACGTTTGAAGGAGCCACAAGTGTTAATCTCGTTTTATTTGTTGAAGAACTAATTTCTAAATCTATAGAATAACCGCTCTTTAAAGTAACGGCGCCATTTGTGCCCGCTCCCTGCGAAAAGGCGGTGATAGATGCAATTAAAAATAAAGTAAGTACTGTTTTTTTCATGGTGGTTATTTTTGAGTTAAGAGTGTTAATAGTTCGTTTTTACCTAACATTTTTGCATAGTCAATTGCGGTTTTACCTCTATTATCTTTGAGATTTGCATTTGCTTTTGCAATGGCTAACTGTTTGGCAACATTGTCAAAATTGAAAATTATAGCATAGTGCAAAGCCGTGGTTCCATTTGGATCACTTGCGTTGACATCCACCCCTTTTTCAAGTAATAAGGCTACAATTTTTTCATAACCTTTGACCGATGCAGCCATCAATGGAGTGCCGTATTTACTACCTCCATTCAGGTTTTTGCTGTGTTCTACAAGATATCGTACCACCTCAATATTACCACTGTAACACGCTAAAATCAAAGGTGAATACCCATCTTTATTTTTTCGATGAATAAAATCAGGATCATCCTTTACTACCTCTTCGATCATATCTACAGAACCATTTCTGAAAATATCAAACAAATCATTTCCTTGAGCAGATACCGATGTCAAAGGCAATAAAAAGGAAATAAAAAAGATTAGGAAAATGTAGTTTTTCTTCACTGGCCTGATTTTACTCTTTAAAAATAGTTGAAATAATTTGATTTAGCTTTCACAGCCTTCAAATATTCCTATTGAACTCAATAATTTATATTTTTTTTAAGAACTGATGTAGTCAATCACAAAAGTGGCCAAATACCTCGATAAACAATTCACGCCTATGGGTGAAATAAAAAAAAGCGGCCTAAAAGCCGCTCTTTTTATATTACTTCGTTAAGTACATCTTTCGTCTTGAATACAGATCATAAAAATCATCGTCTTTTAAACTATCAATGAATAATATGCTCTCACCGGTACTTTTCATTTCAGGCCCTAAACGTTTGTCTACATTCGGAAATTTGTTAAAAGAGAATACAGGTTGCTTAATTGCATATCCTTCCAATTGCGGATTAAAACTAAAGTCTGTTACTTTATTATGCCCCAACATCACTTTCGTCGCATAATTCACATATGGCTCTTTATATGCCTTAGCAATAAACGGAACTGTACGAGATGCTCTTGGGTTTGCTTCAATAATATAGACCGTATCATCTTTGATCGCGAATTGAATGTTAATGAGTCCAACGGTATTTAATGCTTTAGCAATGGTATGGGTATGATCAATAATCTGCTGCATCACCAGATCGCCTAAGTTGAACGCCGGAAGCGTCGCGTTTGAATCTCCCGAATGAATTCCGCAAGGCTCAATATGC
>JALQZD010000084.1 GCA_023258495.1 Polaribacter sp. | reverse complement strand
CTGTTACGAAATAAAGACTTTATTTTAAGTTGAAATATCGTATGCACTTAGTTATAAAAATCAATAATTTCTATTGATAAACAATAACATACTACTGTAAAAATAAAAGAATTTCGTTACTAAGTATAACAATGGCACTAAGAACAAGATTGGGCGAACTATTAAGACCTCTTAACTCTGAATACGGAAAAGTTGCTCCAGGATGGGGAACAACACCTATAATGGGCTTTGTAATGTTATTGTTTTTTATTTTCCTATTAATCATTCTACAAATTTACAATTCATCATTAATCATTGAGAATGTTGACGTAGATTGGGCAAGTTTAGGAAGCTAATAGAATCAATAAGTATGATACTACAAAAAAGTTCTAGACTATTCACAAATTTGAATAGTCTAGAACTTTTACTTTTTAGTTAGCTTCAACAACTTCTTCTAAAGAAAAATTATTTGTATTTACACCACTATAGCTTACCTTTTCAAAACGGACTACTACAGGATATTTTATACCACTAGTATCAATTGTAGCAACGGTTCCAACGTCTTGGTACCAGTAAGATTCTTTACGTAAAATTCTAACTTTTGATCCTCTTTTAACCAGGTTTTTTAATTCCTGTTGATTGCCTCTACTTAAAAATTCCTTCTTAAGTGTAGGCAATAGGGTTTTAATAGTGATTGATTTAGTTACCTTTAAACCCATTAGATAAGCTCCTTTATTTTCTTCGTGAGCTTTCTTTTAATTTTAGGCTTAAAGTCGCCTTCTTTGTTTGGAAGAATTTGGCGAATGCCTACTTTGCCCTGCAAGAAAGGATGCCCTTTCATATTGGTATGGTGTCCATAACCTTTTATAGCTTCATCAGGATCAAAGAGACCGTACTCAATGCCATCCCTGTATTGTTGATGAATAAGGTTAGCTCTTAAATCACCCTCGTCAAAAAGGAATGAGCTTGTGCCGTCTTTTAATTGTTTCTTAAATTTACCCTTATTGGCGGGCGAGCGGGATTGATCCAACTCTTTTTGAACTTCATCATTAAGAAGATAACCAACTTCATCTTTGATTAATTTCTTTTTACTACTAGATAACTTTTTATAGGCTTTATAGTCCTGCTCGCTAAGCAGTTCCTTGATCTTCACCTTCGTTGTCATCTTCGTTTTTTTGATCGTCAAAGCTTATCCTTAAACTTGTCTGTTCTTGAATGCGTTCTATTTTCTGTTGTGCTGCATCTTTGTTCATGTTTGGATCGAGAATCATTAGCGCCTCGTACTTCTCAATAAGACCCAAAGAAAGTTTCTTTTCAATGGTCTCTAAAAGTTCTTTTTCCGATTGGAGCGGCTTGGGCTTTTTATAAATAACGCTCATTTCTTCCGATTGATATCTAGGTCCGCCCGTCAATTCGTTAAAAGCTTTAATAATTTTTAGTAGCTGATTCTCATTTACTGCGAAATATTGCTGATTTTCTTCGATTATCTCGGTGGTGTCCATTTGCGAGAGAAGGCGGTCGAGTCCCGATGTGAATTTATTTTGTCCTGAAACTTCACCGCTTAACCCGTGTTCTCTTAACGTGTTCATTGCGTATTTATCAAACACCTCTAGAGACTCACTAATGTTTGGTGTCGGTGTAATATACTCGGCACTTGTTTCAGGCTCGTCTTGCCCTACTTGCGGAAGCGGAAGATAAACGAAAATTCCCTGTTGTGAAATGTCTGGAACTGATTGGTCTTGCGGGTGCTTAAGAATAAGTTGACCAAATGTCTGAACTGAAACACCCGACATAATAATTGAGTACATTGAGTTAAGTGTAATAGTTTGATCTTTAAGCGGGTTAAAGGCAGGGCGCTCGCGGTTATCACCTTCCTGAGAAAATACCGCAGGAATAATTCCAAGGTCGTTAATTCCATCTTCATTATCCATTAATGGTTTTTCTTCAAATCCATAATCGCCGCCATGATTGCATGAGACCTTAACGACTTTATGTTGCTCGTTTGTCCATAATCCAATGTAAAAACTGTCGTCGTCTTCTGGTTCATCCTGTTGTAATAGCTCAAATTGATCGCCTCTAACTTGATTCTCTGATTCAATATCGGATCCGAAGTAGACTGCGAAAACTTCTGTTTGACCAAAATCGTTAACAATGCGCGTGAACTGTGAAGGTCTTAAAGCTCTTAATAATGGAACCTGGTTACCCTTGTCGTCAGTGTAAAAAGAAAACCATAAACACGAATAGCGAAAGTAATTGCGATAGGTGTCAAAAAGACGCCAGTGCCATAACGACTGCATCTCTCTCATTTGAGCTTGATATGCTTCTGACTCGGTGTCGTTTGCAAGAACCCTTAATGGCTCTTCCTTGTATGCCTTGGCTCGTTTGTCAGTAACCTTCGAAGCGAAGTTCATTTCACTAATAATAAAGTTCTGGTATGTTTTCGGGTAAAGCCGCTTGATTTCTTCTTCAACGAAAAATCTTAAATCACCCCTTAACACTCTCCATTGCTCGTCGATCTCTTTGCGGTAGCGGTCT
>JALQZD010000099.1 GCA_023258495.1 Polaribacter sp. | reverse complement strand
CTACAGTTTACACACTTTCGTACTTCCGCTTCTTGCAGCAGTATTTATGCTTATGCACTTCCTTATGATTCGTAAGCAAGGAATTTCAGGACCTCTTTAATGAATTTCACTAAAGATTCTTAAAATCATATTGGGATTAGTTTACTAATCCCAATAAAAAATAAAATTGTAATCTTATCTTAAAGAAGTTATTATAACCACAGATTAAAAATCTGGGTCAGTAACTCAGTGGTAGAGTATTCGGCTTTTAACCGATTAGCCGTGGGTTCGAATCCCACCTGACCCAATTTATTTAGAAATAATTAACAAAAACTATGATATAATCTTAACGAATAACTTTTATTCATTTAACTGTCACCGAACAGTCTCTATATCTCAATTTTTATTAATTATTTATTCACTTTATTATGTCGCATGCAGTAAAAATTTATGATACATGTATCGGATGTACACAGTGTGTACGTGCTTGTCCAACGGATGTACTTGAAATGGTACCTTGGGATGGGTGTAAAGCAGGTCAAATTGCTTCAGCACCTCGTACTGAAGACTGTGTTGGTTGTAAGCGTTGCGAAGCAGCTTGCCCAACAGATTTCTTAAGTGTACGTGTATACCTTGGATCAGAAACAACGCGTTCAATGGGACTCGCATACTAAATTTTTGTATGACTAAATTAATCTCTATGATTAATTAGTGAACAAACAACTACTTCGGCTCAAATTCAAATTTGCGCCGAAGGTATATTAAATTTTTATAAAGTTGTAATTTATTAAATTATTTCTTTACACTTATTTTATTAAACAAAAAATATTTAATTTAAATTTTGTTTAAGTAACTAGAACTTATCCAAAATACTATTTTTAGAAGCTAAAAAATATGACAGCTATCAAAACAGAAAAGAACCTCGGTCGCATTACACAAATTATTGGACCAGTAATCGACGTAGTTTTTGCCCCTAACAAAATGCCAAACATTTACAACTCAATTGAAGTTGAAGGTAAAAACGAAGTTGGTGAGACAATTAAGTGTGTAGCCGAAGTACAACAACTCCTTGGAGATAACGTTGTACGTGCAGTATCAATGAGTGCTACTGATGGTTTAATGCGTGGTATGACTGTAACTGATACAGGTGCTGCTCTTTCAGTACCAGTAGGTAAAAACACTCTTGGACGTATTTTTAACGTACTTGGTGAGCCAGTAGACGAACTTGGTGGAGTAGATATGGTAGAGGGAACTCTTCCAATTCACCGTGCATCGCCTGCATTCGTAGACCTTGATACTAACCTTTCTATTTTTGAAACTGGAATTAAGGTAGTTGACCTTCTTGCACCATACCGTCGTGGTGGTAAAATTGGTCTCTTCGGTGGTGCCGGTGTTGGAAAGACAGTTCTCATCATGGAACTTCTCGTGCGACTCGGGGTTAACTAGGATGTTAACCGCATAGAATTTCAATACATTCTATGTCACTTTATTACATGGAGGGTGGAAGTCCCTACAGTGACTACTCACTGGAACGATCAGCCGGTTGTCATATCCTCGGGTGAGGTATGGCGATGCAGCATGGGCTGAAACAGTAATTGTCTATGATTTATTTACATAAAGGTAAACCATCTGGAAACATCAAGCAGAGTGATTAATGCTGGATAGCAAAGGATAACCTACCTTACCTCTCTACGTATCTAGTATTCAAACCATGACTTGTGGGACCCGCGTCCACATGAGATACATGCAGGAAAACGAGGATGATCACTATGTATTACTCGTTTAGCATACACTGACCAATTTTGGGATTAGCGGAATTGGAGTAGAAATTGGGCAAGTACTATGGCTTTGGCACCATAGGCTTTTCCAGCAGTGATAGGTATATTTGAGGGATCTAAGGACATATATATACAGGTAATAAAGAAAGAGGTGGGACAACAATTTTGCCTACTTATGTAGGGTACGGCCCGCGTATAATTGTTCGTCTGCAGGACTGCTAAAAGAAGTAAGATTTTCTGCTTGGTAAAAGTGGAATTTAATAGGATTGTTGACCAAAAGTCACAATCACGACATGGTCGTTATTCCTAGATCATGATTTGGACAGAAATTTAGCAGAAGGAATATAACACTTTTAGATTATGAACACGAATCCACAAAAT
>JALQZD010000035.1 GCA_023258495.1 Polaribacter sp. | reverse complement strand
GTTGCGTCACCGGATTAAACGCATAAAACGTATAATCTGGGAATCTGTTCTGTTGAAAAATGGTTCGTTGAATTAAGCTAAGCGAAAGTTGATTTAATTCATCATTACGATAGGTGATTCTATTTGTAAAATTGGTGGCTGGCATGTTAATCAATGGCACATTATCCGATACATTATCTCCTCTTAGAAAGCTAATACTTCCTGTGTAAGAAAACCTATCATTTAATCTTTTATTGATGTCGATATCTGCTCCAAAAATTCTTGCATCAACCTGATTGTATTCCCAAACAGGATAAGCACCTCGAATTGTTGTCGTTAAACCGATTGGAATCAACTGGATAAAACCATTAATTCGTTTGTAATATGGATTGATCGAGAATCCGAAGTTAGCATCTCTACGTTCAAAGGACAGACTGAATTTATTTGCAATTTCTTTTCCAAGTGTCAATCTCCCAACTTCAATTCTAGCCGTACTGTGATGTAATCCGTCACTAAACATCTCCGAAGGATTGGGCATTCTAGAGGCAAGGCCATAATTAAAAATCAGGCTGTGTTTTTCATCGAGATTATTGGAATATCCAAAGCTTGATGAGATGTTGTGAAATGTAAATTTCGGTCTCGTCAAGATACTTGTGAAATTAGCCGTACCCGTTTCAAACTCCGGAAACAACTCATCATAATTGTAAGTATCATTCCAGTCGGTGATATTATAACGCTTGGTTGCACTGATATGAGCAAAATCATATCGTATCCCTGCATTTACTTCAGATTGGTCATTTAAGGTATAATTTACAATACTATAGACACCAGCTTCGTATTTGTCAAAATCAGGAATGATAGGCCTTGTGCCTGTTCCTGCAACTGCATCATTTTCCTGATATCGCAACAATAGTCCAGTTTTGATTTCCAAATCTTCGAATTTGTCAATTTGTAAATCAGCGAGGAAACTATTGGTAAATAGACGTAAATCAACCACTGGAATATTGCTTCGATCTCCACGTCTTACATCGAATTCTTTTCGTCTGTTGATTTGTAAATCATATTGAAGTGACAACTTTCCAAAATCTTTCAATCGCTTATAACCATCAATTTTAGCCATGTGATGAGAGATCTGTTGTCTCGGAAAGTTGATGTTATATGAAAAATCATTTTGAATTGAAGGTTCTGGAGCATTTATAGCAATAACCAAATCATTTACATTTCCAACATGCGCTTCTTGTAGAATTCCAAACTTATTATTTACATAACTATAGAATACAGAATAACCTTTTTCAAAAGCCTTTTTCCCTAATGCGAATGAAGTATTTATACTTCGAATTCCTGTATTGGTTAAGTTATAATCTGGTGCTCTAAAATCACCAAATCGTTTGTAATTCGCTTGAAATTTAGTGTAAAAACCAGACGCATATGTTTTAGTCAACTGTGTATTTATGATTCCTCCATATCCGTTCGAATTCAAAGAATTCAGTGTACTTCCAAAAAGACTATCCTTTCGCTGAAAACGCTGGGGTGTAATTAAAACAAGACCACCAATGGCATCACTTCCGTATTGTAGTGTGTTCGCTCCCGTAATTACGTTTATCTTACCAGAGCCATTAATATCAATGGTAGGAGCATGTTCTTCACTCCAGTCTTGATCGAAGAGTCGAACATTGTTATTTACAATAAGCAGGCGGCTGCTATGTAACCCATGAATCATTGGTTTTACAATACTATTCCCGGTATTTAAAGAAGATACGCCGCTTATTGTTGCCAATGCATCACCAAGAGTTTTATCTGAGAAATTTTCTATCGTAGCTTTTGATATTGACTTTTCAATACTCGTTACTTCGGTTTTTGTTGAAGATGTGACCACCACTTCATTCAATTCTTCTAAATGGTGTTCTAAAGTGATTTCTTTAAAACTGTCTTTAGAAATATTGAATGTTACCATTTTTGTTTCACAAGCGATATGTTTAAACTCAATGGTAAATTTACCACAAACATTTTTTAAAGTAAACATACCTTTTTCGTCCGTAGTCACGTATTTTGTTGAGTTTAAAATACGAACAGATGCTCCAATAATTGGTGTATTGTTATGAAAGTCTGTAACCTTCCCGCTAAGCTTGTACGTACAATTTTGTGCAGCTAAATTGAACTGAAATCCAATCAGCAAAACACAAATGATAAATAGATTTTTCATTATGGTTTTCTTGGGTCATACAATAGATAGTCTATAATAATCCTAGCGCAGGTGGGCCCCGCAAAGAAAACGATAATTGCTGATGATTTTTTAAGAAATTCTTTTTAAGAATATCAACTGAGTTAATATCGTCGCTTTCAGCAAATTGATATTCTTGTAGTGTATGATGGGTCAGATTCTGCTTGAATAAATGAATCGAGCAATCCAAATCTTTTTTGTGGATGTGCTTTACCTCAATAGAATGACAGACCCTATGATTATGATCTCCAAATGCGTGATGAAGCTGAACCAGAAATTGAGCTAAAAAGCTTGTCGCGAAGAATAACGATAAGATGATGTTTTTTAGCTTCATTAGTTTGTTTGTCCTATTTTGACTTTTTTCTGGCTTGTAAATTTAATAATTCTACGCCCAATGAGAAAGCGATAGCGAAATATAAATAACCTTTTGGAATAACTCCCACAGTTTTATTAAAAAAATACGTGTGTGAGAGGTGTGCACTTTCTGCAATTAACATGAATCCAATAAGGATTAAAAATGCCAAAGCTAACATTTGAATTGTCGGGTTTCGACTAACGAAAGTGTTTATAGGAGTTGCGAATACCATCATAATCACAATTGAAATGATGACTGCAATGACCATGATGGTCAAGGCTCCTTGAATGCCATTTGTCATTCCTATGGCGGTAAGAATACTATCAAATGAGAAAACGATATCAATCAATATAATTTGGAAAATAACGTTTGAAAATGAAATAACCTGAGGTGATTTTAATAGGGCTTTTTCATCTGGAGGTTGCATTTTATGGCGAATTTCCTTGGTGCTTTTATAGAGTAAGAATAAACCACCTAAGAAAAGAATGACCGCCTGGCCGGTAATTCCAGATTTGAACCAACCCCAATCAACTTTTAAAAAGGGATCTTTTAAAGCAATGAGATACGATACACTAAACAACATAACGATACGTGTTAGCATAGCTAAAAGTAGCCCAATGTACGTTGCTCTTTTTACTTGATTTTCTGGAAGTTTGTTTGCTGAAATAGAAATAAAAATAATATTGTCTATTCCTAAAACGACCTCTAAAAATGTTAAGGTAATCAATGCTACCCAAGTATCAGCATTTAAAAAAATCTCCATTTATTTTATTTTGAATACCGTTCCGTCTTGTTTAAAATTGCTATATCCTACTTTCGCAGAGAAACTGTACGAGCTATCCTTAACTTTTGTGATCTGTACAAATATGGGTTGTTTATCAATCTCTTTTTTCGGTGATTTCATTTTCAGTGTATAAAAGAAATTGTTTTTCCATGTGATGTACAAGGTATCTATTTGTGTAATAGTTTTATTGATCATTATTGAATCATTGGTTACGCTAATGATTTTATCATAGGATTCAATTTGTAAACTGTCTTTTCTGATGATTGTGGTTTTACCGAAACTTTCAATCGCTGGAATTTCAAAAATGCCTTTTTTAAATCGATCGGGATCACCCTCAAATTCAGTTTTGCATGATGAAAACCCTATCACTGCTATTAGACACCAAAAAATCCATTTTGTAACCGTCATAACGATTCTAATTTAAATTCCCGTATAGTTAGACGGCGTAATTAACTTTAGTTCAGCTTTAATTTCTTCGGATACATTTAGCGTATCAATAAAATTAGCAATTGAGTGCTGGTTAATTTTTTCGTTCGTACGCGTTAAGCTTTTTAATGCTTCATAGGGATTAGGATATCCCTCTCTGCGTAAAATCGTTTGGATTGCCTCTGCAACTACTGCCCAGTTATTTTCTAGGTCAGCTTCGAATTTATCTTTATTTAAAAGCAATTTGTTCAAACCTTTTAAAGTCGCACTGTAACCAATGAGTGCATGTCCAAAAGGAACACCAACATTTCTCAAAACAGTGCTATCCGTTAAATCACGTTGCATTCTAGAAATTGGTAATTTTGCCGATAAATGTTCGAAAATTGCATTGGCGATTCCTAAGTTTCCTTCTGAATTTTCAAAGTCAATAGGATTCACTTTATGAGGCATTGCAGAACTTCCTACTTCTCCCTTTTTAATTTTTTGTTTGAAGTAGTCCATAGAAATGTATGTCCAGATGTCTCGGTTTAAATCTAATATAATCGTATTGATTCGCTTTATTGTATCAAACAGAGCTGCCATATGATCGTAATGCTCGATTTGAGTCGTAGGGAATGAGTGTTGTAATCCCAATTGCTCTTGAACGAAAGCTGTTCCAAAAGCTTTCCAATCAATTGTTGGATAGGCTACTTTATGCGCATTAAAATTACCCGTCGCCCCTCCAAATTTGGCCGCACTCGGAATATCATTTAATAAATTGAATTGCTCTTTTAAGCGCACCACAAATACTTCAAATTCTTTCCCTAAACGGGTAGGAGATGCAGGCTGACCATGAGTTCTTGCCAGCATCGGAATGTCTTTCCATTCCTCGACCAAACTTGAAATTTTATGAATCAATTCGAAGTAACCAGGAACAAAAACGTCCTTCATTGCTTCTTTGATTGACAATGGAATCGCGGTGTTATTGATGTCTTGAGATGTCAATCCGAAGTGAATAAATTCCTTGAACTCTACAATTCCGATGGTATCGAATTTTTCCTTTATGAAATACTCAACGGCTTTCACGTCATGGTTTGTCACTTTCTCAATATCCTTGATTTTAATAGCGTCTTCGGTTGTGAAATTTTCATACACCTTTCTTAAATCACTATACATGGATGTATCAAAACTTGATAATTGCGGTAAAGGCAATTCACAAAGTGCGATGAAATATTCGATTTCTACGCGAACTCTATACTTGATTAAGGCTTCTTCTGAAAAGTAATTGGCTAGTTTGTCAATTTTATTTCTATAGCGTCCGTCAATTGGTGATATTGCGTTTAATTGAGTTAAATTCATAAGATTAAAATCAAAGTGTAAAAGTAATTAATCTGATAGATTTATCGAGTACTATTCTTGTGTTTTTCAATAGCTTTCAAGACATATTTCCCTCTGGTTTCACATCCTTTACTTTCATGAATGATTTTGGTGCTGATGAGGTGCTTCAATTCTGGATGAATCCAAGCTGCTTTGATAGAAAGTTTATCTTCGATTTGAAAGGTCAAAAAAACCAAATCTGTAAATAAAGATGGGGTTTCTAAAACAATATTTGCAACACGATCTCTGTTTTCTTTGGTAGCCGGGCCTAAATTTGATAATCAATACGATAAAAAACGTAGACTCATAATTTGATAGTTTGCTGTATATTTAGAAAAAAATGGGTATGATAAAATTAAAAAATTGTATTTGGTGCGGGCTGCTAGCCTTCGGTTTTTTAGGATTACAACCGATGTTTAGTCAAAAAATCAATCAGTTTGATTCAAATAAACAACGAACTGGTGTTTGGAAAAAATACTACAAGAACAATCGAATTCGATACGAAGGTCAATTTAAAAACGGAAAGGAAGTCGGAACCTTTAAGTTTTATGACATTTCATCATCGAATCATCCCATAATTATTAAGAAATTTCGAGAATCATCGGATTCCGTATTTACCCAGTTTTTTACCACCAAGGGATTGCTTCAAAGTGAGGGATATTTTATCGGAAGAAAACGAGTTGGGAAATGGAGCTATTTCTTTCCGACGCGAAAGAAAATGTCTGAGGAAAATTTCAAAGACGGATCATTGAATGGTACCGTGATTAATTATTATCCAAACGGAAAAATAACAGAAAAATCCCAATATAAAAACGGCATGAAACATGGGAAATCACTCCAGTTTACCAGTGACGGTAGTATTTTAGAAGAAGTGAATTATGAAAATGGTAAATTGAATGGACCCGCAAAATATTATGATATCAAAGGGCAATTAAAAGAGCAAGGTACTTACAAAAACGGGAAGCGAATTGGCCAATGGGAATATTATTTGGATGGTGAAGTGGTAACGAAAAAGAAAAAATCAACCTATAAGAAACAAAATGATTAGGAAATAAAATTTTCGAGTGGAGTTCTTATTTTTTTCCATTCGTCCTCATACTTCACTTCAGAAAATATTCACAAAAAAGATTTTACAACAGGACATTAGGTACAAGGTTTGTTTCAGGTCTGTATGTAAGACTTTTCTACAAAAGATTATCGTAAATTTGTACTGCATTATGAAAACAGTTGTTGTTGGACTTTCGGGTGGTGTAGATAGTAGCGTAACGGCATATCTTCTTAAAGAGCAAGGATACCATGTTATTGGCCTTTTTATGAAAAATTGGCACGATGATTCGGTAACTATTTCTGATGAATGCCCGTGGTTAGAAGATAGTAACGACGCGATGTTGGTTGCCGATAAACTGGGTATTCCTTTTCAGGTAGTTGATTTAAGTGTTCAGTATAAAGAGCGCATCGTTGATTACATGTTTAATGAATACGAAAAAGGGAGAACACCGAATCCGGATGTCTTATGCAATCGCGAAATCAAGTTTGATGTATTTATGGATATCGCCCTAGGATTAGGAGCCGATTATGTAGCAACTGGACATTATTGTCGAAAAGGCGAAACTGAAGTAGACGGTACACCTGTTTATCAACTTTTAGCAGGTGTTGATAGCAATAAAGATCAATCTTATTTTTTATGCCAATTATCTCAGGAACAACTAGCTAAGGCATTATTTCCAATTGGAGAATTAACCAAACCTGAGGTGCGAAAGATTGCGAAAGAAGCTGATTTAATTACAGCAGAAAAGAAAGACTCTCAAGGATTGTGTTTCATCGGGAAAGTACGCTTACCAGAATTTTTACAACAACAATTACAGCCTAAAGAAGGTGAAATTATTCAAATTCCTAATGACTTTGAAGGATTCAATACAACCTCCCAATCTTTTGAGTTAAAAGAAGATGAGTTGGCCGATTTAGCCACAAAATATGTGTATCAGAAATCTGACGGCAAAGTTGTTGGTAAACATCAGGGTGCACATTATTTTACCAAAGGACAGCGAAAAGGATTGGCAGTAGGAGGTACCAAAGAGCCTTTATTTGTGATTGAGACGGATGTAGCATCAAATATCATTTACACAGGTGAAGGTAAAAATCACAAGGGATTATACCGAAATACATTGTTCGTCTCTAATGAAGAAATTCATTGGATAAGAAAAGATCTAGAATTATTTATTGGACAATCGATGGAGGTAGAGGCGAGGATCAGGTATCGTCAACCTTTAGAAAAAGCCACGTTGTACAAGGTTGAGAAAGGTATGTATGTACATTTTGAAAATCCGCAATCTGCAATTCAGGAAGGACAATTTGTCGCCTGGTATAAAAAAAATGAATTACTTGGCTCAGGTGTTATATATTAGTAGCAAAAAAGAAAAACTACTATGAAAAAATTACTCTCATTATTCTTACTACTTGCAAGTCTATCTATTCATTCTCAAAATGATACGATTGTTAATTTCCTGAATCGAAAAGGATTACCGACTCAGGATCAATCCGAAGCAATCGGTTATCAGGCAATTATTAAACGAAGTGATTCCTTATACAAGGTAATGCGCTTTCAATTGAATGGTAAATTATTCGCTTATTGGTTTTCTACCTCTACGGATGTTAAAAATAAAATAGGTCAATCTGTTACGGTAGATAAGAATGATAGCATTGCAACTGTCGATTTTTACGGAAAAAACGGATTGAAAAATGGGAAATCTGAAGGTTGGTTCGACAATCGAAATAAAAACTTCGTAGGACGCTATGTGAATGATAAAAAAGAAGGATTATGGAGATATTACCATAACAATGGAAAAATAGCGAAACAAGCCTTTTATAGAAATGATCAGTTTGTGAAAGGAACTTATTTTGATGAAGGCGGAAATAAAATGGAAACACCCTTAGAAAATCGTCCAGAGGCATTGTTTAAGGGAGGTAGATCTGCTTATGACAAAGAAATGAAAAACATTAAGAATCGAATCAAAAAAACCCTAGGACGTAAATATAGAACGAAGTATACTTTTCAATTACAGCTGTCATATACGGTCGGGGTTGATGGAAAAATAAAAGATGTTATTATCGTTAATGAAGTTCCAGAAGATGTAAAATCATTGGTGGTAAATAATGTTCGAAACATATCTGGATGGATACCTAAAATAGATAATAACCGCAAGGTTCCTGCTAGGATAAGCAATGCGATAACCATCAATTTCCAATAATGAATGCCATCTCCTCTCTTTTCGGAATTACATATCCTATTGTTCAGGGAGGTATGATTTGGGTTTCAGGGTGGAAACTAGCATCTGCTGTATCTAATGCGGGTGGTTTAGGACTTATTGGTTCTGGATCTATGTATCCTGATGTACTTCGGGAACATATTCAGAAATGTAAAAAAGCGACTGATAAACCTTTTGGAGTCAATGTTCCCATGTTGTATCCACAGATTGAAGAAATCATGGATATAATTGTCGAAGAAGGCGTAAAGATAGTATTTACCTCAGCCGGAAATCCAAAGACATGGACGCAATTTCTGAAAGAAAAAGGAATTACAGTTG
>JALQZD010000001.1 GCA_023258495.1 Polaribacter sp. | reverse complement strand
ACACCTCACTCTCCAAACACTTTAGCATATGGGCTACTTGTCGGTCCGCAAAGCCTTTTTGTTTTGCCTCTAAGAGCAAGGCTTGATCGATCGAATTGATGTTAAAGTTTGAGATTTCTTTTTCCAATAAATGCAATTCTTCATATTGTCTGAGGAACCACATGTCAATTTTGGTAATGTCATGAATGCGTTTTAGTGGTATTCCCATTTGAATGGCATCGTAAATCACAAATATGAAGAAGAGAGACAATAATAATATGTACGATATCCCCGACAATATGTGTTCATTCTTCCCGGGGAATGTCAAGTATAAAATGTAATCAACCTCATCATTTAAATTATAAAATAATGGGTATTTAAAACTTTCCTTGGTATTGATGGTGTAATACCCTGATTTTAACTTCGTAGCTAACCCATCTTTACTGTATACACCATATTTGAAATCCAGATTCACTCCGCGTTTCGAAAGCTCTTCTTTGATGGTATTGTTAAGCTCCCTATTGCTTACTCTTTTGTGTATAGGTTGCAGTCTGTAATAATCTTCAAAGTAATCCTGAAATTGACTTTGTTCAATATTTGTTAATCGTTTTGTAAATGAAAATTTCTTTTCTTCTGTAGATTTGAAGAGATTATCCGGTCCCTTAATGAGTCTTGATTGAAAGAAGTCTTTTTTTCCTGTTACTCTTTTAAAGATCACAGATTCGTTATCCAAAAATTCTCTAGGTAATTCAAAATTCTCTTCTAATATAGTAGCTCCGTATGTAATTTTCTGACGATTCGTTGTGTCAATTTCTTGAAATAGGAAGTTTTTGATTTGCGCACTACTCGCAAGTACTTTGTTCTCAATAATATTTTCAATTTTCTTACTGAAAGCATCACGTTCCTTTTGATTTATCTTCTCAAAAACACTTCCTAAGGAAATTTGAACATCGTTCTGAAATTGTTGCTTTTTACTCTCTATGGCATTATTAATCCAGTAGAGCTGAACAGCAATAATTCCGATTAGGGAAACGCTCATTAAAACAACGATAAGAACAAAGACTTTTTTGCTCATAAATCAAAATTACGGGATTCGAAAATCTGATTACTTTTTTTAACTTTGATTAACAAAAATCAAATGAAATTTAAGAGTAAATTAACGAAAATTATAAAGATAATTTAAGTTTTTAAGACTTTTCTGTTAAAATATTAAAGATTCTTTTAATTTGGTTCTTAGTTTCTTCAATGTGCTGATTGGAAATTATGTAGTGAGATTGAAGTATTTTTTTATCTTCTTTCCATTGCTTTGACATCCTTTGAATAAGGTGTTCTTGAGTCGTTTTATCTCGTTCAATTAAGCGTTCAATTCGAGTATGAATTGGAGCTGTTACAGTGATCACACAATCAAAGTGCTTCGCAGAACCGGTTTCAAAGACCAACGCACTTTCATAAAGTATCATTTTGCCTTTATGTAACTTGGTGAATTCAAAAAAATGTTTGAATACTTCTGGATGAATAATGGCGTTGATTTCTTTTAATTTTTGTTCATCGTTAAAAACAATAGATGCGATGAATTCTCGATTCAATTCATTTTTCACATAAGCTTCTGCTCCAAATGCTTGAATCATTTTCTTTCTTATATCATTTGAAGAAGTCATGAGCTTTTTTGCTTCTTCATCTGCGATATACGCAACGACATTAGGGAATTTGGAAAACTCCTGTATTACAAATGATTTTCCCGAACCAATTCCGCCTGTAACTGCAACAATCATTACTTCTGAATTAAGAAATCAATAGTTTGCGGCGAGATCTTATAGCTTTTGATGAATTTGGGTTTTTTCACCAGTTTCGGAATCAAATACGTTAAATTCTGATCTTCAGAATACCTGTAATCACATTCCACCTTAAACAATGAAGGTACTACCTTATTAAAATCAGATAGTCCAACAACAAAAGTGATGTTTATATTTTCGGTTAGCGTTGTTAGTTTAACATCCGAAGAAACGGCTTTAATCTCAAACGGAACCTTTACACTACCTTCTGTAAACTTATCTACATTACCCGTAATGACTACCTCTTCTGTCTCTAGTTTCAATCCTTCTAGATTTGTTAAAACAACTTTCACTTTTCTTTCAAAATTCTCTTTGACGTCATTCAATTTCACGGCAGCCAAAGGCAAATGTGTAATTGTATCTAAATTGGTTTTTGAACCTGAAACTAATATGGAATCAGGCTGAATTTTAATTTTATCAATTAACCCATAACCTACGTGATAATTTATTGACATATTCGGAGTAATAGCCACCCGCTTGGATTCGAGTACATCCAAATTCGCAAACAACGTATCCTCTACGACACGTTGAACAACGACATCCGAATACAATTGATGCTGAATTGACTGAATTTGTTTTTCGAGTAAGAGATAGTGTTTTTTCTGTTTGTTTTGCTGAAAAAAAGAAGCGTCTAAATCAATAGAAGAATTCTGAATGCGAGTTCGAATAATTTTAAACCCGCTCGCTTTGACATCCACTTTAATTTGCTGTACATTATTATTTACTAACATTTTATCCTGTGGGACATTTGTGAATTTCACATATAAATCCAGCGAAGTGGTGTATTCTTTAGATAGCGTAATCAGCAACCAAATTAAGGCGGAAACTCCAAGAAATAGTAAAAATTGATTTGATATTTTGTTTGTGGCCACTTCTATTACAATCAGTTAGATAAAGATATAAAAATAAAAAAAGAGCTTTTTTTAAAGCTCTTTCTCAAACTATGAAAAGTTTTTATTTCTTTTCTGGTGTTTTCATGTATTTCTTGCTCAATTCCAGAGACACTGCCGCCTTTTCGAATTTAATTTTTCCAGCACCTGTTTCAATGGTAATTGTATTATCATTTGAATTGATATCAACAATTTTACCATGGATTCCACTTGTGGTAATCACTCGCGTTCCTTTTTTCAATTCGGCCTGAAATTTCTTTTCCTTCTTCTGACGATTCATTTGTGGACGAATCATAAAAAAGTAAATTATGGCAACCATTGCCAATGGCAAGACAAAAGCATTTAATCCACCACCTTGCGCCTGTAAAATGAGAGTTCCTATCATGTTATTTTTTCTTTGGAATAACAGAACCTTTGATGGTAAGAACTTCTCTACCAGCCTCTGTATTCGTAGTTAACGTAACTGTTTTGTTTTGTCTATTCGGTTTCCCTGCGGTGTTAAACTCAACATAGATATCACCACTTTCTCCCGGTTTAATCGGATCTTTTGGCCAGGTAGGTACAGTGCATCCACAAGAAGGTTGTGCATTTACAATGACCAAATCCGTTTTACCTGCATTAGTTACTTTAAATGTTGTTTTGATGATTTCGCCTTCATTCACAGTTCCAAAATCATATTCTTTTTTATCAAAACTGATGATTGCAGCTCCTTTTTTAGCAGCCAAATCACGTTCTTTTGCTTTTTCCAAGTTTGCCTTGTTCACTTTAGCTTTCGCGTCAGAACCATTACAGGCAACGAATGCAACGGTTAAAATAAGTACTGATAATAGATTACGTAAATTCATTATTGATATATTTTTTTTGTAAAAATAAAAATTTAAGTTCGATTTCATTAGTTTATAGTAAACCTCTTCCTATTTTTTGAATCTGATTGTTTCTTCGGTAATTTTTAGCCAATTTATCCAACACACCATTTAAGAAATAACCACTCTTTTCTGTTGAATAGTCCTTAGCGATTTCAATGTATTCATTGATTGTTACTTTGGTCGGAATAGATGGAAAGTGTAAGAATTCTGCAATTGCCATTTTAATTAAAATCATATCAATGTCTGCAATACGATCGGCATCCCAATTCGGAGTCACCACAGCAATATCTTTTTCAAATTCTGTATGCTTCAAAATTGTTTTGGTAAACAAATCTTTTACAAAATTCTCATCATCCACATCCTTGTATAACGCCCCTAAAGAGAATGGTTTTTTTGATTTCATTTTACCGATACTCTTAACAATCCAGGTATTGACAAACGGAATATCATCAACCCAAGTAATCATTTTATCTTCAAAATAATCAGCTAATTTTTCATTCGGAGCAACAATCGTTTTAAAGAATTCTATTAAAAATTGTTTATTGTCTTCAAAATTGACTTCCTCGGCGACAAGGTATTTTTGATACAAATCGCTTTTGATCAATTCATCATAGATCAATTTGATATACTCATCATCCAGCTCCCAGTAATTTAATTTGTGTTTTGTAGTATACTCCTTGAGTGATTCGCTATGCTTTAATTTTAAAATACAGCGATTTTCGATAAATCGGGTGTTGGGTTCCAAATCTTCCGATGTAGCTAATATCTTTTTCTTAGCAAGCTCTATTTTTTTAGTTGCCTGCTCTTGAATCGCAATGATTAGATTGAGATTTAAAACATATAAATCGAATAGTTTTTGAATACTAAATTTTAAAAACTTTTCTTCTTTTACTACGTCTTCATTTTTAGAATGCATCATTGCATATAGAGACTGCATAACTTTTACTCGAATATGTCTTCTATTAATCATAGGAGTAGAACTTCTTTACATTGGGTTTAAATGCACTGCAAAAATAGATTTTTTAAGTCGTTGGAAAATTTTTTTTGAAATTTATTTTTATCGAAGTGAATGGCTGATCGATTTCCAATAAAAAATGGATAATTAGTGATATTGTTTCTCTGAAATCTGAATAACTAGTATCTTCGCTAACTGAATTTAAATTTCTGATTTTACTTCTAATTTCAGATTAGAAAGACGGATAAGTTGAAAGCACTTCAATACTTAAACAAATACTTTAGAAAGTACAAATGGAGAATTCTTCTGGGATTATCTATCACCGTACTTTCAAAAATTTTATCCCTGAAGATTCCTCAAATCATAAGGAATTCATTAAATGTTGTTGATGATTATCAGAAACATATAATCACCGACGTTAATGAAGTAAAATCGGCACTTTTTATAAATGTTTTGATTATTGTTGGTGTGGCTTTAGTTGCTGGTTTCTTTACGTTTTTAATGCGTCAAACTATCATTGTAACCTCCAGGCTAATTGAATTTGACTTAAAAAATGAAATTTACCAGCAGTACCAAAGACTTTCACTGAATTTTTACAAAAAGAACCGAACAGGAGATTTGATGAATCGTATAAGTGAAGATGTTAGCAAGGTTCGTATGTATGTTGGTCCTTCGATTATGTACACCATGAATATGTTGGTGTTATTTGTGGTTGGATTCACACAAATGATTACCGTTGATCTAACCCTTACACTTTACACGCTAATCCCGTTTCCGTTATTATCGATTTCTATCTTCATTTTGAGCAGAACGATTAATAAAAGAAGCGCAATTGTTCAACAGTACCTTTCGAAATTAACCACTTATAATCAGGAAACATTTTCCGGAATTAATGTGGTAAAATCTTACGGAATTGAAACAGCCATACTGCGCGATTTCGACGCGGTAGTGAATGAAAGTAAAGAAAAAAATATAAGCCTTCATAAAGCAAACGCTTTGTTCTTCCCACTAATGATTCTATTGATTGGGATAAGCAACTTAATCGTTATTTATATTGGTGGTAACCAGTACATTAACGGAGAAATTCAAATTGGAACCGTTGTCGAGTTTACGCTCTATGTAAATATCTTGACATGGCCAGTAGCAGTTGTGGGTTGGGTTACCTCTATGGTTCAGCAGGCAGAAGCATCGCAAAGTCGAATTAATGAGTTTTTGAAAGAAACGCCAGAAATCACCAATTCATCCGATAAAGCTGAAGATATTCAGGGTAAAATTGCGTTCCATGACGTTGTTTTCACCTATGATGATACGAATATCACGGCGCTTAAAAATGTAAGTTTTGAAATTGAACCGGGTCAAACTCTGGCGATATTAGGTAAAACAGGATCAGGAAAGTCTACGATTGCAGAGTTAATCAGTCGCATGTATGATATTACAGAGGGAAAGGTGTTCATTGATAATACCCCAATTGCTAGCTTAAATTTGGATAATTTGAGAGAGCAAATTGGATATGTTCCTCAAGACCCATTCCTTTTTTCTGACACCATTGAAAATAATATCAAATTTGGCAAGGAAGATGCCACTCTTGAAGACATAGAGCAAGCGGCAAAGAATGCTGTTGTTCATGATAATATTGTCGAATTCACCAAAGGTTATGATACTATTTTAGGGGAGCGAGGAGTGACACTTTCAGGTGGGCAGAAACAGAGAGTTTCAATTGCTAGGGCGATTATTAAGAATCCGAAAATCCTAATCTTTGATGATTGTTTATCGGCAGTTGATACAGAAACCGAAGAACGAATCTTATCGAATTTGGAAAAAGTATCTACAAATAAAACAACAATAATCATCAGCCATCGAGTATCATCAGCGAAAAATGCAGATAAGATTATTGTTTTGGATGACGGTCAAATCATTCAACAAGGAGCTCACGAAACGTTAGTAAAAACAGAAGGTTACTATCAGGAACTTTACCAACAACAACTTTTAGAGAAAGAAATTTAATCTTAAGTTTTGCTAAGTAAATATTTTTTTTAGATTTGTTCATATCAATCAAAGATCATTTACTTTTATCAATATGGCAGAAAGAATAGAACAAGAAGAGATTTTCTCCCAAGTATTACGAGCTGGAAGAAGAACTTATTTTTTTGATGTTAGAGCCACAAAGGCGGGGGATTATTATTTAACAGTTACTGAAAGTAAAAAGTTCACACACGACGACGGCTCTTATCATTACCAAAAACACAAAATCTATTTGTACAAAGAAGATTTTGCAGATTTCACTGAAATGCTTCATAAAGCCACTGATTATATCATCAACGAGAAAGGTGAAGAAGTAATTAGTGAACGTCATCAGAAAGATTACAAAAAGGAAGAAGCGGTTTCTGAAGGGACATCAGCAGGAAGTTTCACAGATCTGTCTTTCGAAGATATCTAAAAAGAATTATATTCAAATTCAATTGTAAAATAAAGGCTGGATATTTCGGTATGCAGCTTTTGTTTTTATAAAACTGACTTGATCGTCTTTGTTTTATTTACAGTCTCTAACCATTCCTTTTCTGGATTACTATCTTTTGTAATCCCTCCTCCTACGTAAATATGTAAAGTTTCTTCAGAATATTCCATGCAACGAAGATTGACAAACAAATGAGTTTCACTTTCCTTCTTGGAAATTGAATCAAAATTTAATTCCCCTAAGAAACCCGTATAAAACAATCGTTTATAGCTTTCATTTTGTAAAATAAAAGCCTTGGATGCGATTTTTGGTAATCCACAAACTGCAGGAGTCGGATGAAGTTCTTGAATAACAGTCCTCAGCGAAACACCCTTTTTCAGTTCTGCAGTAATAATACTTTTCAAATGGTATATGGATCCAGCCTGGATTGTTTGTCGATCCTGAATTTGTAGGTTGTCCACCTTATTCGATAAAGATTTTTCAATAAAATCAACCACCAATTGCTGTTCTTCAATTTCTTTAGAACCCCAATCTTTGGAATAATTACCAGATGGTTTGGTCCCTGCCAATGCTACCGTTGTTAATTGTGACCCAGACTTTTTAAATAATGTCTCAGGCGAAGCTCCCATCCACAAGCCAACTTCAGGATGGTACCATAAATAAACCAAAGCATTCTGATAAGAACTCAGTAGGCGTTTAAAAACAGTTACTGCATCAAATTCTTTGGAAACGAAGGTTTCTTTTCTTGAAATAACAACTTTTTGAAATGTATTTTTATGAATTTCAGCGATGGCCTTATCAACTAATTTCAGATATTGCCTTTTTCCTTCAGCCTTTTCTACATTTTGAAATTCTGCAGTATCAAAAGACCTCAAACCAACGATCTGTTCTGATAGGTATTCAAATTCATCAATTGAAAATAAAATCGAATTTTCACATTCGTCGAATGGGGCGAATACAAATCCCGATTCCGAATAGTCTTTGGTAAATTTTAGGTTCTTATTTTTTCCAAAAAAAGCAGATAAGTCAGAATGATTTGATTTCCTGTAAATGACAAAAGGATATTCTTTTTTAAGTTGCTGACTTACTTTTTTAAAAATTTGCATACGAAGAAGACTAGTAGCTATTTAATCCTTTTTTTTCTCTAAAATGATGTTTGTCAGTTTGCAAATTGAAATTAGATTTCCCGATTCATCAACGATTCTAATTTCCCAGAGATGTGTAGTCTTTCCTTTGTGGATGGGTTTAGCGGTCGCATAAATATTCCCCTCCCTTTTGCTTTTAATGTGATTAATTGTCAATTCAATACCTTTAACCATCTGAGATTTGTTATCTACAAATAAAGCAGATGCACAACTTCCAACCGTCTCAGCCAAGGCTGCAGTGGCTCCACCATGCAAAATCCCATAAGGTTGATGGACCTTAGAAGTTACCGGCATCTTCCCTGTTACAAAATCTTCACCAACATCAATAAACTCAATATCAAGGGTTTCCATAAGGGTTTTTGAAACCAAATTATTAAGCATTTCAAGTACATTCTGTTTGTTCATTTCTCATTATTTATCACACAAAAATACAACTTTAATTACGTACCTTTGATTTAAAATTCTCCTTTAGATGTTTAAAGTCAGAGTAATCTTGGATACTCAAGAAGATGTGATCCGCACCATTAAAGTGAGCGAGAAATACAATCTTGAACAGCTTCATGAATTTATTGCGAAGTGCTTCGGATTTAGCGGATTAGAAATGGCCTCTTTCTACCGAACTGATGATGAATGGAATCAAGGAGAAGAAATCCCACTTTTTGATATGAGTGATTCCAACACGGGAATTACGATGAAAAATTATGAATTAGATTCAATTTTAACGACGGCTGGTAGCAAACTAATCTATATATATGACTTTATGAATATGTGGGCCTTCTACGTCGAATTGGTTGAAATTGATACCGATGCTGAAGCAAGTGCTCCACAGGTAATATTAAGTGTGGGAGAACCTCCGCAAAAAGCACCAGATAAACAATTCGTATCAGACGAAGAGGATAATTTAGGTGGTGATCACGTTGATGATGAGTTCGAGGACTTCGATGATTATAATGACTTTTACTCTGACGAATACAATTTGTAAGTAACCAATTCCTTTCAAAAATTTAAAGATTTCCCTAAATTGAGTAACAAAACTTAGGGTGTATCGTCATATATCCATAATCAACTCAATAACTACATTTGGAAACAATCTTAACGCTACGCAATCTCGATAAGAAATTTGGAAAAGTACATGCTGTGAATAACTTATCCTTTGAAATCAAAAAAGGTAATGTATACGGTATCCTTGGACCCAACGGAAGTGGTAAATCAACCACTTTAGGAATCATTTTAAATGTTGTGAATAAATCATCTGGTGAATTTTTATGGTTTGATGGTTCATTATCGACTCATGAAGCGCTTAAAAAAGTAGGTGCCATTATTGAAAGGCCGAATTTCTATCCGTATATGACGGCGACTCAGAACTTACAATTGATTTGTAAAATAAAAGGGGTGAGTACCGAAAATATTGATGAAAAACTGAAAATTGTTAATCTGTACGAACGAAGAGATAGCAAATTCAGAACTTTTTCTTTAGGGATGAAGCAGCGTTTAGCGATTGCCTCTGCCCTTTTAAATGACCCTGAAATTTTAATTTTGGATGAACCTACCAACGGATTGGATCCTCAAGGAATCCATGAAATAAGACAGATTATCAAAAAGATTGCTGCCAACGGAACAACGATTCTTTTAGCTTCCCACCTATTAGACGAAGTTGAAAAAGTGTGTAGCCATGTGGTGGTGATCCGCAAGGGAATTAAATTATACAGTGGTCGGGTCGATGAAATGACAGCTTCTAACGGATTCTTTGAAATCAAAGTTGAAACTAATGAAGAAAAACTGTTGCGTTTATTGGAAGCTCATCCAACCATCGGGAATGTGAAAAAAGAAGATGAATTGATTATCGCTACACTAGACGAAACCATTAGCGCCACCGATTTCAATACATATCTTTTTGAGAATGGTATTGTTTTATCGCATTTGGTCAAACGTAAACCAAGTCTTGAGCAACAATTCCTTGATTTAACCAACAACAACTAATCTTATTATCATGTTTCGACTTTTAGCTATAGAATTCCATAAAATTCGTTTTAATAAAGCCAGTAGGGTATTATCCATTATTTATTTCGGCTTACTCACCTGTATCGCATTAATTGCAGCCATTAAATTTGATATTGGCCCCATAAAATTTCATCTGGCAGAAATGGGAATCTTCAATTTCCCTTACATATGGCATTTCAACACCTATATGGCTGCCATTTTAAAGTTCTTTTTACTCCTTGTCATTGTTTCTATGATGTCTAACGAGTACAGCTACAAAACCTTAAAACAGAACTTGATTGATGGCTTGAGCAAAAAGGAATTCATTTTATCAAAATTCTATACGGCTGTTGCGTTCGCAGCGATCTCAACGCTGTTTGTTTTTGTAGTTTCTTTAGTTCTGGGATTGATGTATTCTGATTACAACGAAATAGCCATCATTCTTTCGGATTTGGAATATTTGTTAGCCTTTTTCATCAAATTAGTCGGGTTTTTCTCCTTTGGATTATTTCTTGGAATAGTAGTAAAAAGATCTGCATTTGCGGTTGGAGCAATGTTGGTCTGGCTGATTGGTGAAAGCATGTTTAAAGGGTATTTATTTTATGCCTTAAGAAATGCAGAAAACACATCTGAACAGGTAAACAATATCATGCAATTCCTTCCTCTTGAGGCCATGGCGAATTTGATTAAAGAGCCATTTTCTAGATTAGGAGCTGTCAAATCAATTGCGAATCAGGTTGGTGAAACGTTTACAAAAAATTACTCCGTTGAATTATTGAATATTTTGATTGTTTCGGCATGGATATTTGCGTTTATCTACCTGTCTTTAGCATTGTTAAAAAAGAGAGATTTGTAATACTTTTTAGGTATCTTTGACGTTTACGTAACAGAACGTCAATTTCATGAGATATAAGCACCTGATTTTCCTCCTATTCATAAGTCTAGGGTCTTCAATTTTTGCACAATTAAGTAAGAAACATTACATCCCGCCTTTAACCTCTAGTGACGGATTTACAGATCAGTACATTTACATCTCTACGCCAAAGAACAGTAATGTTAGCTATAAAATTACAGCCATTGGTCAGCCCGATTTAGCTCAATATTCGGGGGTGGTTTCAAATGGAAATCCTGTTGAACAAGCCGTTTTAGATAATGGAGGGGCTCCAATTTTTTTCGGTGAAACCCAACTACATGTTTCCGATACGAACATTTCAATTACTCAGAAATTTACAGATAAAGGTTTTATCGTTGAAGCTAGTGATGTCATCTATGTTTCTGTTCGTGTCCGCTCCAGTGGAGGTCAATTCCACGCCGGAGCCCTTGTAAGTAAAGGTAGTGCAGCTCCTGGTACCCGTTTTCGCATCGGTGGGTTTGTTCGAGAAATCAATCCAGCAAATTCACATAGTACATTCGCGTCCATTATGGCACTGGAAGACAACACGACAGTCGATTTATCCGATCTTCCTA
>JALQZD010000380.1 GCA_023258495.1 Polaribacter sp. | reverse complement strand
TACGCCTTCTGGTTTTCGAATACCACATGAAACAATCATATTGATTTCGGCTCCCCTAGGAAGCCTCAGTAATCCCTTTACACGCCAAGTATCCGAACCTTCCATTGGACAGGTGTCATAACCTTCTGCGGCCATTGATAACATAAACGTTTGAGCTGCCAATCCGCATGATTTATGTGCTACGATGCGCATATCGCTATTTCGTACTTCCCGATACATAGGTTTGAATAATCCTGTAATCAAAATCATAAGGTATTTGAAAAACCCTAAAATTCCTAAAAAATCAGAATAGGCGAAGGGAATAATTTTTCCATAATAATTACGAGCTACCTTTTCTCGAGAAGACATTTCAGATTTTGGATTGTTTTTCCCAAAAACGGAATCCATAAAACCTAAATTAGCTTTTGCACGTTGCCTCCATAAATCTTTGCGTGCGACAAAAACCACCAATTGCTGAGCCGTTCGAGCTGCATTCTGATTAAAGCAAAAAGGAGCTATTTGTTGAATGGTATCCTTTGAGGTGATGTGATAAAATTCCCACAGTTGCAGGTTACTACTCGTCGGCGCAAGGCTTGCCTGTTCAAGGCATTTTTTAACGATTGCAGTGTCAATTGGTTTTTCTGAGTCGTAAACGCGAACCGAACGTCTGTGATGTATTGCTTCAGAAACTGTTTTTTCGCTTGATTTAGCCAAATTTCATAAGGTTTTTAAGTTGGTTTAATTTTCCTTTATAAGGTGCGTAACGTGTTGGGACATCGAGCCAAGTTCCACGAGATACAATCCCTTTTTTGTGTGAGAAGGTATCAAAGGTTTGTTTCCCATGATAGCCACCAATACCACTTTCACCAACCCCACCAAATGGTAATCTGTGATTGGCAAAATGGACTGTTGTGTCATTAATGGTGCCGCCACCGAATGAATATTGCTGAATCAATTTCTTGGCAAATCTGTTCTTGTTACTGAAAATATAAAAGGCCAAAGGCTTATCGTATTTCCCAATTATGGTTGCAATATCTTCTTCGGTTTCGTATGAAATGATGGGCAAAATAGGACCAAAAATTTCACCTTTCATGACTTCACTGTCTAAGCTTGGTTCGTCAATGAGTGTTGGGGCGATATAGCAATCGTCTTTATTTGTTTTCCCGCCAATTAGAATGTTTTCATTCTCCAGCATAATTGCCAATCGCTCGAAATTTCTGGTATTGACGATTCTAGGGAAATCTGATGATTGCTCTGGGTCATCCCCATAGGCCAAGGTAATCTCTTCTTTAATGGCCTCCACAAAGGCATCCTTTTGAGACTTATGAATCAGAATGTAATCGGGTGCGATACAGGTCTGACCACCATTGATAAATTTACCCCAAGCAATGCGCTTGGCTGCTAGTTTGATAGATGCAGAATCATCGACAACACAAGGACTTTTTCCACCCAATTCAAGCGTTACAGGAGTGATAAATTCGGCCGCCGCCTTTGCTACAATTCTTCCCACATTTACACTTCCTGTGAAGAAGATGTAATCCCAACGTAAGGTTAGTAATTCTTGGGCAACAGGAACCCCACCTTCAATTACAGCCACATGACGCTCATCAAAAACAGCTTCAATAATTTCTCTGACGATGGTGCTCGTGTGTGGTGTTAATTCGGATGGTTTTAAAACGATTGTGTTTCCTGCAGCAATAGCTCCAATCAAAGGAGAAATTGCCAGCTGAAATGGATAATTCCAAGGTGCGATAATCAATACGGTGCCGTAAGGTTCTGAATAGATTTTTGCTGATGATGGAAAGTTCAATATCGACGGAAGTACCTTTTTTGGTTTGTTCCATTTTTCAATGTTTTTAATTGCCATTTTCAATTCTGAATAGACAATAGATGTTTCTGTCATGATGGCTTCATATTCAGATTTTTTAAAATCATTGTACAAAGCTTGAACGATATCTGCTTCCCGTTTAAAAAGTTCGCTTTGTAATTTGCGTAAGGCGTTCTTACGAAAAGAGATATCTTTTGTTTGTTGTGAGGCAAAAAAATGCTTTTGAGCACTCACTAATTTTTGAATATCCATAAATTAAATTCGTTGTAATTTTTTGTTCATGATTCGAAACCACAATGGTGGAAACAGCGATAAGACCATCATTCCCGGATAGCCTGTAGGCATTTGCGGACTCTCAGGCAAGGTCTTTAATAACTGATAATGTTTACTACCGTTATAGTGATGGTCAGAATGACGTGAAAGATTAAATAATAATACTTGTCCTACCTGATGATCAGAGTTCCAAGAATGGGTCCTTTTTACGCGCTCGTATCGGCCAAATTTATTCTTTTCTCGAAGTAGTCCGTAGTGTTCGATGTAGTTTACGGTTTCTAATAAAACGATGCCGACAACCGCCGAAGCGATAAAACTTAAAAAGACAAACTGACCAAAAAAGTAATAAATGGAGGCTAACAAAGCGATGTTACAAAAGGTGTAAATAACCATCCTATTCTGAATGTGAAACCAACTTCTACCAGATTCTACCATTCGTTTGTTTTCCAATTGCCAGGCTTGCTGATAACTTTGGAAATGTGATCGAAACCAGAACACATATAACAATTCATTTTTTCTGGCTGTAGCGGCATCCTCTGGGGTCGCTACATTAAAATGATGGCCTGCATTATGATAGGGTAGGAAGTGTGTGTTTAATGAAGTAAGCAACAAAATTTCACCAATAAATTCATCCATTCGATTATTGCGGTGCCCTAATTCATGTCCGACATTAATTCCGATAACTCCGCACATAATTCCCATTGAGAAAATGCGACCAACATATTCGGATGTAGTTAATCCGGTTTCGGCTATCGAGTAAAAAAAGAATACCAAAAAGACCAATTGAATCGGGAGCGTTGCATACAAGATATAGGTATATGCTTTGTTTTCTTTTTCATGCGTTTCTTCTTCCTTGGAGAAGTTTTCCTTATTTGGTGGAATGAACAACTCAATCATTGGAACAAATCCAAAAAATACAATTGCTGGCAAATGAGTTAGCCACCCTCTTTCTGTGAAAGAGAAGTAAACAACAACGGGAAGAATCAAAATAGATAGGTATTTAAACGCTTTCATGTTCTGAGTAAATTGTTTCTAAAGATAACAATTACTCACATGCGTTCCAAACAGGGTCGTTTGGAGGTTTGGCTTCGATGGTTAACCGTTCTTTTGATACCGGATGGTGGAATTCAATTTTGTGTGCATGCAGATGAATACTCGCATTTTTGTTGCTTCTTGGAAAGCCATATTTTAAATCACCTTTAATAGGTGATCCAATATGTGATAATTGAGTTCGAATCTGATGATGACGACCTGTTTCAAGTTGAATTTCAAGAAGGTAGTAATGATCCAATTGCTTTAGAATTGAGTAGTGTAAAATTGCCTTTTTCGAATCTTTAATTTCTTTTTCATACGCTTTAGACTTATTTTTTTGATGGTCTTTTTTTAGAAAATGGATTAAGGTATCCGAAGATTTTGGAGGTCTGTTTTTTACCACGGCCCAATAGGTTTTTTGGATTTCCTTATCCCGTAATTTTTTATTCAAACGTTCGAGGGCTTTGGAGGTTTTAGCAAAAATAATTACACCCGATGTAGGGCGATCCAAACGATGAACTACACCCAGATAAACCTTACCTGGCTTGTTGTACTTAAATTTGATATAAGATTTTACAATTTCACTTAACGGAGTGTCACCGGTTTTGTCTCCCTGCGAAATATCACCCGGTTGCTTATTGATAACAATGATGTGATTGTCTTCAAATAATATATCCAGATTGTTTTTTGTAGAAGCCATTAGTTCTTATGAATTGGCTACATCTTTATTGATCTGAGCGATGTAATTTAAGAATTCATCTCGACCCAAACCACTAGAAGATGAGGTGATAAAAGACGTCGGTAATTCTTCCCAGTACTCTAATAACTTCGTTTTGTAGCTATTAAGTTGCTTTTCTAATTTCGCCGGAGTTAGTTTGTCTGCCTTGGTGAAAATGATCGAAAACGGAATAAAATTTTCACCCAAAAATTGCATGAAATCCAGGTCTATTTTCTGCGGATCGTGGCGGCAATCAATCAAAACAAAGGAACAAACCAATTGCTTACGTTGCAAAAAGTAGTTTTCAATGTATTTCTGAAAAGTGGCTTTCTTCTTTTTTGATACGCGCGCATATCCGTATCCAGGAAGGTCAACCAAATACCAGGAATTGTTGATCTTAAAATGATTGATTAATTGGGTTTTTCCCGGTGTTGATGAAGTTTTTGCCAAATGGCGACGCTCCATCAACATGTTGATTAAGGATGATTTACCAACATTAGACCGACCAATAAATGCATACTCAGGAATTCGATCCTTCGGACATTTATCTACAGCAGTATTACTTACAACAAATTCTGCCGAATAAATTTTCATGATTTAAATATTTCGAGAAGTAAACCAACCAGATAACACTTCGTTAAATTCGGTAGGTCTTTCCATCATAGCTGCATGGCCACATTTGTCTATCCAGAACAAATCGGCATCGGGTAATAACTTTTGGAAATCTTCTGCCACTTCAGGTGGCGTAACATTGTCTTGTTTACCCCAGATAATACAAGAAGGTTGTTTCATATTCGGTAAATCTTTCGCCATATTATGACGAATAGCACTCTTCGCAATGGCCAATGTTTTAATTACCGAATTTCGATCATTCACAATACCATACACGTCGTCAACCAGTTCTTTAGTTGCAATTTTAGGATCGTAAAATACTTCACGCGTTTTTTGCTCGATATATTCATAATTTCCACGTTTTGGGAAACTATCACCCATAGATTTCTCATACAATCCGGAACTTCCTGTTAATACTAAAGCTTCAACTTTTTCTGGAAAATGTTTGGTAAAATACAAAGCAATATGCCCGCCTAAAGAATTACCCAAAAGGATTGCTTTATCTAATTCTTTGAAATCCATGAATTCCTTCAAAAACTTCGCTAAGTTTTTAACGTTGGTATTCAGCAAAGGAAGGGTATATAGGGGTAATTCTGGGATTAATACCCGATATCCTTTTTTGGAGAAATAATCAAAGGTTTCTTTAAAATTACTCAAGGCTCCCATCAATCCGTGTAACACGATAATTGCTGGTCCTTCCCCCGTTTCTGCATAGGTGAATTTTCCTTCCTTTTTTAAACTGTTTTCTATCAAACCTTAAAAGTATTTCTAGAGCAAATGTATGCTTTTTTTTAGAATATGATACTTCTGATTTTGAATCATGATTCGTTTCAAAAATGGGTAGAAAAATATTAAAAAGTTACTTCAGTCTTAGAACTTATTAACAATGTGGTAAAAAGTGGTAAAAAGTGGTAAAATTTATATATTTTTGAGTTCATCAAGTTAACCATGAACCATTTAGTAGGAACATATAATTGTAAAGCAGACGCCAAGGGTAGGGTTTTAATGCCTACTGCTTTTAAAAAGCAATTGGCTTCTGAGATTCCTAACGGTTTCGTGATTAAAAGAGCTGTGTTTCAGCCTTGTTTAGAATTGTATCCAATGTCTGAGTGGGAAAATATGATGAGCAAAATCAACAAGTTAAACCGCTTTGTCAAAAAGAACAATGACTTCATCCGACGATTCTCTGCTGGGGTAAAGCAATTAGAACTGGATGCTTCTGGTCGATTTCTAATTCCGAAAAACCTCTGTGATTTCGCTGGAATTCAAAACGAGGTGGTCATGTCTTCATCGATTAACATCATTGAAATTTGGGATAAGGCGAACTACGAAAAGGCAATTGATGATGCGGCTCTCGACTTTGCGCAATTAGCTGAAGAAGTAATGGGAAATACCGATGCAGATGAGTTATCATAACCCTGTCTTGCTTAACGAGTGTATTCAAGGTCTGAATATTAAGGAGAACGGTGTTTATGTGGATGTAACTTTCGGAGGTGGAGGTCATTCCAAAGAGATTTTAAATCAGCTTGGTCCGGATGGCAAACTCTTCGGATTCGATCAGGATAAAGATGCGCAACAGAATAGTATCAAGGATAATCGTTTCGTACTTATTCCAGAAAATTTTAGATACATCAGCCGGTTTTTACGATTCCATCAGGTGAAAAAAGTGGATGGGATTTTAGCTGATTTAGGAGTTTCTTCGTTTCAGTTCGATAGCCCGGAAAGAGGTTTTTCAACACGCTTTGATGCGGAATTGGATATGCGAATGAATCAGAGTGATCAATTATCTGCTAAAGATATTTTGAATACCTATCCAGAGGAGCAATTAGCGAATCTATTTTATGCCTATGGCGAACTGAGAAGTTCTCGCGGCATTGCAAGTGCGATTGTAAATGCCAGAAAAAATCAACTCATCCATTCGAGTTTTGAATTGACAGGAGTACTGCAAAAGTTCTTACCCGCAAAACGAAAAAACAAAATCCTTGCCCAAATTTTTCAGGCGCTTCGCATTGAAGTAAATCAAGAAATGGAAGTGTTAAAAGAGTTTTTAAATCAGATTCCAGATTTACTAAATCCAGAAGGAAGATTGTGTGTGATTTCGTATCACTCACTTGAAGATCGATTGGTGAAGCGTTTCATAAGAACAGGGTTGTTTGAAGGTGAGCCAGAACGAGATATGTATGGGAATTTTTCCGTTCCATTAAAGAAAGTTGGTGGGTTAATTACACCTTCTGCAGATGAAATTAAAGAAAACAATAGGGCGAGAAGTGCCAAGCTGCGAATAGCAATACCGAGTTAAAATGTCGAAGGTTAAAAAAGGAATTTATGGTGCCTTGCGTGGTGGTTTTTTGACGGATGAAAAATCCTTCAAAAACTGGCGTATCATCCTTTTTGTGGTGGCCTTACTGCTAATCATGATTTCTAGTTCGCATAGTGTGTATAAAAAGTTAATTAAAATTTCGGAACTCAACAAAAAGAAGCGTTCGCTTACAGAAGAATATGTAGATACCAAAACCACATTGATGCAGATGCAAATGGAATCAAGTGTCCGTGAGCAAGCAGAAAAAATAGGATTGATTCCGTCGGAAGACCCCCCAACAAAAATTAAAGTGATTGCAAAGGAATAATGGAGCATCACAAGAAAAATATAGTAAAGCGTTTTTACATCATCGGTGGGGTGATGAGTCTTTTACTGCTTGCCATAATTGCTAGGGTAGTGAACTTGCAATATGTGAACGGTGATAAATACAAGCAGCGTTCTTCGGAGTTGACTTTAAAACAGGATACCATTTTTGCAAATAAGGGAAATGTTTATGCTTCGGATGGAAATTTGTTGGCAACTTCCATGTCAAAATTCACCATTCGAATGGATGTGATGGCGCCAACATTAAAAGTTTTTAATGCTGAAGTTGGAAACTTAGCATCGTCTTTAGCAGATATGTTTGGAAATTCAAAATCCGATTATGAAGCCAAATTACGCAGAGCAAGAAAAGTCGGGAATCGATATTTGCTTATTGCTAAAAATGTTGGATACAACGATTACTTAAAAGTGAAGCAGTTTCCAATATTTAAACTCGGTGTGTATCGCGGCGGATTTATTACTAAACAACGAACGGTAAGAGCACATCCAATTGGTAAAATTGCAGAACGAACAATTGGTTACGATGATTTTCGAGGAGAAGTCGGTATTGAAGGAGCTTTTGCTGATTTCCTAGAAGGCTCAAATGGGTTGCGATGGAAGCAAAAAATTGCAAAAGGGCAGTGGAAGCCAATTTCGGATGTCAACGAAAAGGAACCTATCAATGGTCATGATGTCATCACAACTATTGATGTAAATATTCAGGATATCACCCATCATGCCTTGTTAAGACAGTTGGAGTATTTTGAAGCAGATCATGGTTGTGCTGTTGTGATGGAAACCGCTACTGGAGAGGTAAAGGCCATATCGAACTTAGGTAGAACATCCGAAGGAAAATATTACGAAAAACGAAACTATGCACTTTGGGAAAGTCATGAGCCTGGGTCTACATTCAAGTTGGCTAGTTTCATGGCAGCTCTAGAAGATCGCGTGATTGATACGTCTACCATTGTAGATACTGAAAAGGGAAAAATTTTTATTCATAATCGTAAGGTTGAAGATTCTAGAAGAGGTGGTTTTGGAGTCATCTCTGCTGCTCGTGTTTTTGAATTGTCTTCCAATGTTGGAATTGTAAAGTTGATGAAAGAACATTACGATGAAAATCCGGAAAAATTCACTGATAAACTTGCTGAATATGGTTTTACAAAACCAGTCGGATTTAGAATTAAAGGGGAAGGAAAACCTTATATCCCAAATCCGAAAGATAAAAAACGATGGAATAAAATTTCGTTAGAATGGATGTCCTGGGGCTACGGAGTATCTGTAACTCCAATGCAAACGTTAATGTTCTACAATGCTGTTGCTAACGATGGTGTGATGGTGAAACCCATGTTTGTAAAAGAATTAAGACGTGGTAATGTTGTAGAAGAGCGATTTAAACCTGAGGTAGTCAATCCGAAAATTGCTTCTCAATTAACCTTGAACAAATTGAAAAAGGTGATGGAAAATGTTGTTGTAAAAGGAACAGCAGATAATATCTATTCACCTCGTTTTTCAATGGCAGGTAAAACTGGAACTGCCAAGAAATTTATCCCGCGAGTGAAGAATAAAAATGGAGAATACGAGGGGGGATATTACTCAAATCAGAAGTATGTGGCGTCTTTTGCCGGATTCTTTCCTGTTGATAGACCTAAATATTCATGCATCGTAGTGATTCATGAGCCAAAAAAGGAAAAAGGCTATTACGGAGCGACGGTAGCGGCCCCTGTTTTTAAAGAAATCGCACAAAAGATTTATGCGACTTCGCCAGAGGATGAAATCATTAATAGTCGCAAAGTACAATTTGCATCTTTAGAAAAGGACTATCAGGAATTTGAGAAAATTCAGGCTGAAGAATACTCACGAATTCCAAATGTAAAAGGAATGACCGGTATGGATGCGGTTGCTTTGTTAGAGAATTTAGGATTGAAAGTAAAGCTTAACGGAATAGGAAAGGTGCAGTCACAATCTATTAAAAAAGGTGAAAAAGTAATGAAAGGTTCAATCATCATTTTAAAACTATCATAAACTGAAAAAGTTACAAGACATATTGTATCAGGTGGCTATCAATAGCGTTTCGGGTAATACCGCAATCGAGATCAATGAAATTCACTTTGATTCTAGAAGCGTTGGTGTCAATGATGTTTTTGTGGCCCAACGTGGCTGGCAGGTGGATGGTCATGACTACATTGAAAAGGCCATTTCAAATGGGGCCTCTGTAGTTGTTTGTGAAGCGTTGCCAAACTCCATCCTGGATTCGGTTACATTCATTGAAGTGGATAATTCCAGTTCGGCATTAGCGGTGATGGCTTCTAATTTTTATGGAAACCCTTCGTCGAAATTAAAGTTGGTCGGTATCACCGGAACCAACGGAAAGACTACAGTTGCGACCTTATTATATGAGTTGTTTTTAAAGGCGAATAAAAAAGTTGGATTGCTATCTACTGTCAAAGTGATGGTGAATGCTAATGCCTATAAAGCTACACATACCACTCCAGATTCAATTGCAATTAATAAGCACTTAGCCAATATGGTTGCAGAAGGGGTTGAGTATTGTTTCATGGAGGCGAGCTCACATGGAATCCATCAGAAGAGAAGTGAAGGATTGACTTTTACAGGTGGAATTTTCACCAATCTTTCTCATGATCATCTGGATTATCACAAAACATTTGCCGAATACAGAGATGTAAAAAAATCATTCTTTGACCAGCTGCCAAAAGGAGCTTTTGCGCTAACGAATGCAGATGACAAAAATGGGTTGTATATGCTTCAAAACACGAAAGCATCCAAATCAACCTATGCGCTAAAGTCCTATGCTGATTCAAAGGCCAAGATTTTAGAGAAACAATTTTCGGGAACCTTATTAAGTATTAATGGTACGGAGGTCTGGACCAAATTAATCGGAGAGTTTAATGCCTATAATTTATTGGCAATTGCTACTACTGCGGGTTTACTAGGGCTTGATAAAATAGAGGTGTTGACGATTATTAGTCGGTTGGAAAGTGTATCGGGTCGATTTGAATACGTCGTTTCTGATCAACAAGTAACTGGAATTGTTGATTATGCCCATACACCCGATGCCTTGAAAAACGTACTCAAGACAATAAATGACATCCGCACTGGAAATGAAACGGTGATTACAGTAGTGGGTTGTGGTGGAGACCGTGACCGAACCAAAAGACCTAAAATGGGCAATATTGCTTCGGAGTTCAGTAATCAGGTCATTTTTACCTCCGATAATCCAAGGAGCGAAGATCCAAAAGACATTCTTGATGAAATAGAAAAGGGGGTTTCTCCAGAAAATTTCAAAAAAACACTTACGATAATTGATAGAAAACAGGCAATTAAAACAGCTTGTAAACTAGCAAACCAAGGTGACATTATTCTGGTTGCAGGAAAAGGGCATGAGAATTATCAAGAAATCAAAGGAGAACGTTTCCATTTTGATGATTTAGAAGAATTAAACAACAATTTCAATCAACTAAAACACTAAGAACATGCTGTATTACTTATTTGAATATCTAGAAAATCAATACAATTTGACTGGTGCCAGCGTGTTTCAGTTTATCACTTTCAGAGCGGCTGCAGCATTTATTTTATCGCTATTGATTTCTTCGATTTATGGTAAACGAATCATCAATTTCTTGCGGAAACAACAAGTTGGAGAGACCATTCGCGATTTAGGATTGGAGGGTCAAACACAGAAGTCGGGTACACCAACTATGGGTGGAATTATCATTATTCTTGCAACTTTAATTCCCGCATTATTACTAGCAAAAGTTGACAATATATACGTAATTCTTCTGTTAATCACCACGCTCTGGATGGGTTTCATTGGCTTTTTGGATGATTACATTAAAGTCTTTAAAAAGGACAAAAAAGGACTAAAAGGAAAATTTAAAGTTCTAGGGCAAATAGGTTTAGGGCTGTTTGTTGGATTCACACTGTATTTTAATGACGGAGTGAAGATGAAAGAGAAATTACCCGTGAGTCAACAAATCGTTCAGAAAGACGGAAGAAAAGTACTTTTTGGTGATGCTATTAAATCAACTAAAACAACCATTCCATTTCTTAAAAACAACGAATTGGATTATGCGAAATTCCTTTCCTTTTTGGGTGAAGGTTATGAAAAATACGGATGGATTGTTTTCGTATTAATCACGGTGTTTATTGTTACTGGTATTTCGAACGGTGCCAATTTAACGGATGGCATCGATGGTCTTGCGGCTGGTTCATCTGCAATTATGGTCGTCACTCTGGCGGTATTTGCATGGGTTTCTGGTAACATCATTTTTGCGGATTACCTTGATGTAATGTACATCCCGAATTCAGGAGAAATGACGGTTTTTATCCTGGCGTTTGCTGGAGCGTTAATCGGTTTCTTGTGGTATAACACCTATCCGGCACAAGTATTCATGGGAGATACGGGTAGTTTGACGATTGGCGGAATCATAGCGGTTATTGCCATTGCGATTCGTAAAGAATTATTGCTCCCACTATTGGCAGGAATTTTTGTGGTAGAAAACTTATCTGTGATTTTACAAGTGTCATGGTTTAAGTACACCCGAAAGAAGTTTGGTGAAGGACGACGCATTTTTAAGATGTCGCCATTACATCATCATTATCAAAAATTGAATTATCACGAAAGTAAAATAGTTGTTCGGTTTTGGATTGTCGGAATTATGCTGGCGGTATTCACCATTGTAACACTAAAACTAAGATAGATTGAAAAAGATAGCAATTCTCGGTGGAGGAGAAAGCGGTGTGGGAACCGCCTTGTTAGCTCAAAAAGAAAGCTACAAGGTTTTTGTTTCTGATATCGGAAGAATTGCAGACAAATACAAAGAAGTTCTTTTACATCATAAGATTGATTTTGAAGAGGGACAACATGATGAAGCCAAGATTTTAGAAGCTGATGTCATTATGAAAAGTCCTGGGATTCCGGACAAAGTAGGGATTGTTCAGAAGGCAATGCAAAAAGGTATATCGGTCATTTCAGAAATGGAGTTTGCCGGTCAATACACCGCTGCTCATTTGATTGCAATTACAGGATCTAACGGAAAAACGACCACAACGATGCTTACACATCATTTACTCAGAAGTGATGGAATAAATGCAGGAATCGCAGGAAACATTGGGGACAGTTTCGCACAACAGGTTGCGGAAAATGATTATCCGAATTACGTTTTAGAAATCAGTAGTTTTCAATTAGATGGGGTTGAGACGTTCAATTGTCCAATTGCTATTCTAACCAATATCACTCCAGATCATTTAGATCGATATAACTACGATTTTGATGCGTATATCGCTTCAAAATTCAGAATCACCATAAATCAAACAAAAGACGATTTCTTCATTTATGATGCGGACGATGAACTAAAAAGTATTGATCCGGAGGTGATTCTACTCAGTTCAGAGCCCTACCCGTTTCAAGAAAAGCACTTGATACAACTTAAAAGCCAGTTGCCTAAAGCCGAAATAAAACTGGTGGATGGAGAGTTTTTTAGCTGGTATGGCAGCCGGTTGATTCATCTGAAAAATCTACGTTTTTGAATTTCATTCGAATCACTGCCCTTCAACTCAGTCGATGCCCATCCATTTATGGGTTTGGAGGCTGAGTCGCCAGGCAGGATTGTGCTGGATGTAATGAATGATTTCAGGAAGCATTCGTTCCATTCGGTCGTATTCCGGCTGTAGATAAAGCATACAACTTTCGTGAACCATGGCTGCATGTTCCTTTGCCCATTGAAAATCACTCTTATTATAAACAATCACCTTGAGTTCATGGGCTTTTTCGGCCACTTCCTTCAAGGGGGCTTTGAATTTCTTTGGAGAAAAAGTAATCCAATCAAAACGCCCAATCAACGGATGCGCACCAGAAGTCTCTATGGCTATTTCCAAACCTCTCTGCCGCAGTGCATCGCAAAGCATGGT
>JALQZD010000347.1 GCA_023258495.1 Polaribacter sp. | reverse complement strand
AAGAGACGGAATGTCTTTCTTGTAATTGTCTTTTATAAACTGCTGAACCTCTGGGGTTAAAATGTCTGCGTATAGTGACATTTAAATATCCTTTGTGAGCGATTTTACAATTTTATTTTCCGATAAATACTCCTTTAAAATCACACGTAATACGGTGTAGGAGGGAACGGCGATAATCATACCCACGGCACCCATTAAGATTCCGCCAATAATAATCACCAAGAAGATTTCTAGTGGATGGGCTTTGGTGGCGGTTGAGAATATTTTTGGCTGACTGAATAGATTGTCTACCAATTGTGCAATCACGAAACCAATCATGACATAAATGGTCTTCGGAACAATTTCCGACTGAAAATCCAGACCTAAATTACTAGTCATGGTTAAGAATATGAGTAGCAATCCACTAATAATAGGCCCTACATACGGAATGATATTTAGTATCGCGCACAACAAGGCAATCACTACCGCATTATTGATCCCGAAAATCAATAAGACAATCGTGTAAATCACGAATAAAATCAAGATTTGTAATAAGAGTCCTATAAAGTATCGCGATAGCAAACCGTTTATTTTCTCTATTGAATCGTACATTTTACGTTCCTTTCCGGTTGGTGTTAAGGTCAAAACAGAGCGTTTGAGCAGTCGGCTATCTTTCATAAAGAAAAATGAGATAAAGAGTACCGCAAAGAGTCCTGCACTAATCGATCCAAAGGCAGAAATGATTCCGTTCACAATATTCGGAATCTGACTAAATCCAGAGAACAGATCTGTGCTTTTCAATTCATCAAGGATGTCAATATCTTTTGTTTTAAAATACTTGTCAATTTCGATAAAGGTACTTTCCAAACTTGCCGATAATTTGTCGGTTTGTAGCAGCGATAAACTTTCACTTTGTTCAGTAATTAAGGGTATAAACAACCCTATAATTCCGAAGGTAATCCCGATATACAGAAACATCGTAAAGATGACCGCCAAGGTATTCGGAAACTTTAATTTGTTGCGTAAAAATAGAATCAGTGGTCTGGCAATCAATGAGATAATGGCAGCGATACAGATGTAAATCAATACGGTTCGAATGGTGTACAAGAAGTATAAACCAACAATAACTCCTGCAAGAATTGCAATAGCTTTTAAGATTCCATTGGTGATTGAATTGCTGTTCATATTTATTTTGCGATTACGGTTCCCATAGATAACGAACGACCGCTACTAAAGGTATGATTGGTAGGTAATAAGGTTCCGCTATCTGTGGTAATCCATCCTTCCCAGGTGGCCGGCACCTTTTGCATGCGCAGGCTCGGAACTGTCATTAAATATTTTACTGGAAGATGCGTATCATCAACAATCCAGATATACGAATCACCAGGAGTTGTCCCTCCTTTGGTGTAGGTAACCTGAAGTGCAGTTTGACCATCTATGGTAGTTAAATTTCGAATCACTCCATCATCAAAAATTTTGTGCGGTGCCACTAACCAATAGTTATCATTGTTAAAAGTATCCCAGGCACGCTTTACAATTTTAGCATCTGCAGTTACCTGCTTCACTTCGTTAACATAAACGGTGCTTTTTTCGCGCGCTGCCGGATGTAAATTCACGCGAATTGTATCCCATGAAACATCTACGATATGCTCTTTTTTGTTCCATTTAAACGAACGTCTTCCTGCGAAGCTCCATTCGATATACTCGGTCGTTTTGTAAGCATCATGCTTGATTCGGTTTAATATTTTCTTTGCAAAAGCATCAGCATCTGGATTGTAGGCTTTTATGTCATCCATCGGAATTTCCATACCGAAAAGGGATAACTCATGAGATTTTGGTAATAAGATACCCGCTTCGGTTTTTTTCCAGGTACTCCAGCTTGCGCCAACTCCACCAATCGGAATAATACTTGTCCACATTTTGTAGGACGTCGGAACGAAATTCGAGTCGACCATCCATAGGTACGAATCACCAGGAGTAGAGCCGCCAGAGGTATAGGTAACCAATAAGGCATCATTTCCTTCATAGTTCACCAGACTACGTTCAGTTCCTTCATCCATAATTTTATAAGGTGCTATCAACCAAAAAGAATCGTTGTTAAAGTTTTTAAAAGCATAGTCAATTAATTCGCGTTCTGGTTGATTTGTAGGGTTGTTTAATACTTTACTTTCCGATAATGTATTCGGATATAATTTGACTTTGTTTCCGTCCCAGGACACATCTACATAGCCCGCCTGTTTGTGCCAGGTGTAATTATTTTTATTTCGGAAACTCCATTCCAAAACTTCGGTATTTTCAAATGCCTTATGATTGATGGCTTTTAAAATGTTTTGAGCTAGTTGCTCTGCTTTTTCACCTTTTTCACCTGTTGGAAGGCCTTCGTTTTGAACGACAAAAAAGATGGTTAATCCAGCAATGAGGATGACTACGAGGAGGGTAAGGCCTTTGATGAATTTTTTCATGATGTTATTCTTTGTTGAATTCCGCGGGCCAGTTCGTCGGCCGATGCAGTGTTAAAACGAAACCATAGTTCGGGTTCTACCAATTCCAATTCTGCTAATGCTAAATTACCATTATTATCGGTAAATGCATCCACACGTGCGTAAATCGGTGGTTCTGGGCAACAAGACGCTGTAAATTCTGCAAATTCGATTTCTGCTTTAGATGGCTGATAGTCGTGAACCGTGCCACCAAAATCATCCTGAACACGAAAATCACCAGGTTTGGCTTTTTTCAAAATGGAATGGGTAAATTTTCCATTCATCACCATATAGGATACTTCACCTTTTACAGGAACTGAATGTTGAAAAGGTTGTAGCATCATAGCCTCCTGTTGGATAAGTTTTTGGAAATTCGCCTCATGTGCATCCACATGTTCAATTTGAATATGATAGGTTTCACGAGCCGCACCCGAAACACAGGGTTTGATCACAAAATCGGTCAAATCATTAGCAATTGCCAATTCTTGTAAAGATTTTGTTTCTCCTTGTTCAATAAAAATAGTATCGCAAATAGTAACTCCTTTTTTCGCTAAATCGATGAGGTAATGTTTATCCAGGTTCCAGCGGATGATGGCTTCTGAATTTAATAATTTTGTTTGCTGACTGACACGATTTAACCATTGAGAAAATTCGGTAAAGCGATCGAAATAATCCCAGGTGCTTCTAAAGAGAACAGATTTGGTGGTCGACCAATCGAAATTAGGATCGTCCCACGAAAGACGTAAAACGCGCAATCCTAACTTTTCTAAAGCTGTTTTTACAATTCCGTCTTCATCTAGAACATTCTGGATGTAATCATCAATATGCTGTGGATTTGTATAGCGATTGTCTGTTAAAATGACAACGTCGTATATCTTCATATGGCTCGTGTAGCTACAATCTTATTTATCGTTTTTATATCCTTTAGGACGTTTCCAACGAATGGGTGCCTTGGGTTCTGGTTTCATTTTAAATTCCTGAGTTTCCAGTAATTTCATCGCTTCGCGAACGGCTCTTTCCAACTGCGGATCTTTTCCAGCCATAATACTTTTCGGATCCTGAATCACTTCAATGTCTGGTGCAACACCTTCGGCTTCAACCGCCCATTTCCCATCTACATCAAAGAAACCACCACGAGGTGCAACCATGCGTCCACCATCTATAAAACGTGGTGTATCCCAGGTTCCTACAAGTCCGCCCCAGGTGCGTGTTCCTACTAAAGGTCCGATGTTTTTCATTTTAAACATGTAAGGCAATAAGTCCCCACCCGATCCTGCACGTTCATTAATAATCATAACCTTAGGTCCCCAAATACCAGCCATTGGAGTTGTCCATGGACGTCTGTCATTGGCCTTCGAATTGAAGTAGCCAAACAATTCACGTGACATAATATCAATCATATAATCTGCAGCAGACCCACCGCCGTTGTTACGTTCATCGAGAATAACTCCTTTTTTATCCTGCTGAGAGAAATAGTATCTGTTGAAACTGGTAAATCCGCCACGACCGGTATTTGGAATATAAACATAAGCCAGTTTTCCGTTCGACAACTGATCTACCTTTTTACGGTTGCCTTCAATCCAGTCAATGGCTCTCAAATTACGCTCGCTGGAAATTGGTTTTACTAAGATTTCACGAGCACCGGTTTCAGTCGGACTCGAATTCACCGTGATGTAAATTTCCCGCCCAGCCGTTTGTTCCAGTAAGCTATACGGATTGATGTCTGCTGTTAATGGCTTACCATTAATGCTTAGAATATAATCACCTTCTTTAACATCAATACCTGGTAATCCCAAAGGTGGATTAAAATTCGGATTCCATCGCTCTCCACCGTAAATCTTTGAAATTTTATAGTAGCCATTAGCAGCTTCAAAATCACAGCCCAATAATCCAACCGGAACACGATTTAAATCAGGGAAGTCACCACCCGAAACATAAGAATGTCCTACGGCAACCTCACCACTCATAATATCTACTACATAGTTCAAATCGGTGCGATGACGCACATGATTGATCCATGGTGAATACCATTTGTACACATCTTTCCAAGGTGCACCATGTACATTATCCACGTACAAGAAATCGCGCATAAAACGCCATCCTTCTTTAAAAATTTGATGGTAAGCTGCCTGCGGATCCAATTTGATTTTCATATTGGTATTTAACTTTCCTTTACCAGGCTTTACAGGTGCTTTACTGCTATTAATGGCCCAAGAACCTCGAGATGATAACAAGACAAAATTGCGATCTTCAGAAGCATGCATTGAAGAAACCCCTTTGCTATATACAGTAGCTTTTTGTTTTGCTACATCATAGCTATGAACGGTTAATCCTCCTGCATTCGGAACGCTTTCTGCAATGAAAACTTTTCCTTCTGGTCCTTCCAACAGCGCAACATAGTTTCGTGCAGGTAAACTCATCGGAATCGCTCTATC
>JALQZD010000241.1 GCA_023258495.1 Polaribacter sp. | reverse complement strand
AGCAAGTCTAAAGAAGACTTCATCCCACTTACAGAAGGTTTTGTTGGTATGTATGTTTGTGGACCAACAGTGTATAGCAACGCTCATTTAGGAAATGTAAGGACCTTTATGTTTTTTGATGTTCTGTACCGTTATCTACTTCATTTAGGCTATAAAGTGCGATATGTTCGTAACATCACCGATGCGGGTCATCTAGAAAATGATGCAGATGAAGGTGAAGATCGTATTTCAAAAAAAGCAAGGTTGGATGAACTCGAACCAATGGAAGTGGTACAAATGTACACCGTTGATTTCCATGACGTATTGAAAAATTACAACTTCTTAGCGCCAAGTATAGAGCCCACTGCAACCGGTCATATTGTCGAGCAAATTGAAATGATAAAAGAAATCATGGATAAGGGTTTTGCTTATGAGGTGAATGGATCCGTATATTTTGATGTTTTAAAATACAATCAATCCAATCATTACGGAATATTATCGGGAAGAAAAATTGAAGACCTGATCCATAATACCAGAACACTTGATGGTCAGTCTGATAAACGAAATCCGCAAGATTTTGCACTTTGGAAAAAGGCAGACGAAAAACATATCATGAGATGGCCTTCTCCCTGGAGTGATGGTTTCCCCGGATGGCATTTGGAATGTTCAGTTATGAGTACTAAATACTTGGGTGAACAATTCGATATCCACGGTGGCGGGATGGATTTGAAATTCCCGCATCATGAGTGTGAAATTGCGCAATCTCAAACCTGTAGTGGTGTCACGCCTGTAAATTATTGGATGCATACCAATATGCTATTATTAAATAGCCAGAAAATGGCGAAATCTACTGGTAATTATATTCTTCCGAATCAAATTTTGACTGGAGAGAATACTATATTACCAAAGGCTTTCTCGGCAAGTGTTGTTCGTTTCTTTATTATGCAGGCCAACTACAGAAGTGTATTGGACTTTTCTGGTGAAGCCTTATTGGCATCAGAAAAAGGTCATTCTAAGTTGATGGAAGCGATAAGATATCTGGAATCGGCTACAGCTTCCAAATCCTCTTCTTTTGATGTGAATAGCTGGGTAAGCTCATGTTATGACGCGATGAATGATGATTTTAATACCCCAGTATTAATTTCTAATTTGTTCGAAGGTGTAAAATTCATCAATCAAATGAAGGCTAACAAAGGAAGTTTAAGCCAAGAAGATTTGGTATTATTTACTTCTAAAATGAAGGCTTTTACGCATGATGTTCTCGGATTATTTGACGATAGCACCAATGATAATTCTGAAAAACTAAAAGGAGCAGTTGAATTGCTAATTGAGCTTCGTAAAAATGCCCGAGAAAACAAAGATTGGGCCTTGTCTGATCAAATTCGTGATGAATTGTTAGAATTGGGTATTCAGTTAAAAGACGGGAGAGAAGGAACAACATTTTCAATCAATTAACGAGGTAATTTCCATTGAAAAAAATCCTTACATATCCTTTTATCCTTTTAATTCGATTCTATCAAACCGTTATATCACCGCTGACTCCACCAACGTGTAGGTATTCTCCAACGTGTTCCCAGTACAGTCTGGAAGCACTTAAAAAACATGGATTATTCTACGGTGGATGGTTAGCCATAAAAAGAATAATAAGTTGCAACCCTTGGGGTGGCAGTGGGTACGATCCAGTACCAGATAAAAAATAATTATATGATGCATTACTTAGCCGTAGAATGGGATCCTTCCTTAGGAATTAATCTTGGTTTTTTTACCGTTAGATGGTATAGCTTAATGTTTATAGCTGCCTTCTTATTAGGGTTACACCTCATGAAGAAAATCTATATTAAAGATGAAATTCCAGTAGAAAAACTGGATAACTTATTCATGTATACCTTTATTTCTATGCTGATTGGTATGCGTTTGGGAGATGTGTTTTTTTATAGTTGGGATTACTATCAGGATCATCTGTTAGAGATCATCATTCCATTTAAAAAATTGGGTGGAACTTGGAAATTTACTGGTTACACTGGCTTTGCTAGCCACGGAGCTGCCATTACTATTATTTTAGCTATGTACTTTTATGCTAAAAAGCATTTGCAAAAGCCTTGGTTATTCATTCTGGATCGTTTGGCAATTATGGTAGCTTTAGCTGGATTCTTTATCCGATTTGGTAATTTCTTTAATTCAGAAATCGTAGGTAAACCAACTGGAACGAATTTTGGCGTAATCTTTAAAGTAAATGGAGAAGATTTCGCAAGACATCCAACCCAATTATATGAAGCCTTCAGTTATTTGATTTTGTTTTTTGTGATGTGGTTCATTTATTGGAAAACAGATAAAAAACAAAAATTAGGATACTTATTTGGTCTTTTTATGGCTGTACTCTGGTCACTACGATTCGTTATTGAATTTTTGAAAGAAGCGCAAGTTGATAGTCGCGAAGACTGGGTATTTAATTCCTTAAATACGGGACAGGTTTTGAGTATTCCATTGGTAATTATTGGTTTATGGTTGATGTTTAAAACAACTTCGAAAGATGCTGGAGCGACTAAAAGTTAAATGGGGTATTCAAAATAATTGGGCCATAATTGCCATTTTGATTGTATTTGCCATTAATGGTTCATTTGCAGCATGGGTGGCTGAGCCTGTTTGTGAGTTTTTTGGGATTTCTAAGGATTCGATGAGTGGCTGGCTATACTGGCCCATCCGAATACTTTTAATTTTTCCAATTTATCAATTGACCCTTCCTATCGTAGGATGGGTTTTCGGACAATTTCAGTTTTTCTGGAATTTTGAAAAGAAATTTTTAAAGAAAATGGGTCTTGGTTTTCTGTTTAAATCTTAAGGTAATTTTTCATTGTCATCAGTATTTTTTGGATCTTTTTCAGGATAGAGTATATAGCTGTAAATCCACATTAGTGTAAAGGTTGGTATTACATCTAAAAAAGGGAGTATTTCTTCAATAAAACTTATAAAACCCGCTATTTTACCTTTATTTCCCTTATAAAGTTTAGTCATGATAAACCCTGTTATGGGAGCCCATATAAAATCAAACATTGGAATTGGAATCATTCCAATAGCGTCCATTGCGATACTAATGATTAACTTTTTATACTTTTTGTCCATACGGCCCTAAAAATAAACGTCTTGTTAAAATGAGTTATCTTCGTTTTTACAAACATAACAAAAGAATCGGATTTGGATTTCAATCAGTTTTTGGCATTGACAAAGGAGATGGAAAAAGCTCCATTAGGTGGACTGGATTCACAATTTAAATTTGCCCCCAAACTTCGATTAAAGTATTCGTTAGAAAAGATTAAAGCAAGTCAGCCAAAAGAGGCTGCAGTGCTAGCATTGTTTTATCCTGATGCCAACAATTCCACTCATTTTTTGTTAACCCAACGCGCCAATTACAATGGGACTCATTCTGCTCAGATTAGTTTTCCAGGAGGGAAAATAGAAGATAGTGATGCTTCAAAAAAGCAGGCTGCTTTGAGAGAAGCTCAAGAGGAGGTGGGAATCGATATGAGTTCTATTTCTGTTTTTAAAGAAATGACCGATGTTTTCATTCCGCCAAGTAATTTTTTAGCCACACCTTTTTTAGGTTTCAGTCACAATAAGCCTGAGTTCACTACCAATCATGAAGTAAGTAAATTGATCGAAATCCCTATAAAGGAATTGCTGAACGATGATAACATCAAGGAATTCCCAATGCAAACCTCCTACATGGGGAAAATTAATGTTCCCTGTTTTTATTTCGATAAACATATCGTTTGGGGTGCTACTGCTATGATGCTTTCAGAAATTAGAGACCTGTTTTAACTTTGTTTTGTACATTTGCTTTTCATCTAAACTAAACTTTTGAATGCCTTTGTTTAAGAGGAATCCATTCGGACATTATTTATTAATTAAAAAGTGGTTAATCCGTATTTTAGGAGTTATTTCTCACGGACGTTACATAAACTTTAATAACCTTCAAATTGAAGGAACAGAAATTCTCCGAAATCTCCCAGGAGAAAAGGTGTTATTTATCTCAAATCATCAGACGTATTTTGCGGATGTTGCAGCGATGTTTCATGTTTTTAATGCTGCTTTAAAAGGTCGGGACGATACGATCAAAAATGTGGGATATATCTGGCAACCTAAACTGAATATCTATTACATTGCAGCAGGAGAAACCATGCGTTCTGGTTTTTTACCTAAGATCTTTGCATATACAGGATCCGTTTCTATAGATAGAACATGGAGGAGTGCGGGTAAAGACGTAAACAGGCAAGTCAAAAATTCGGATATTACGAATATTGGGAAAGCCATCGATGATGGATGGGTAATTACCTTTCCGCAGGGAACGACAACTCCTTTTAAACCTATTCGAAGAGGAACGGCCCATATTATTAAAACGTACAAGCCAATCGTGGTTCCAATCGTTATTGACGGATTTAGAAGATCCTTTGATAAAAAAGGATTAAATATTAAGCGTAAAAATGTATTACAATCGATGGTGATTAAAGAACCATTACAGATTGACTACGATAATGAATCCGTAAATGATATTGTTAAAAAAATAGAGTTTGCCATTGAGCAACATCCCTCTTTTTTAAAAGTACTTTCGCCAAAAGAGGCAGAGGAATATTTGAAAGAAGAGGCAGAATTAAACAAACAAAGAGAATTCTGGAATTAAAAAAAGCCAGTCAAACGACTGGCTGTTCAATACCGTATTGTGTTCTTAAAACATTTCTCTACCAGAGAAGTGAAAGTTTCCTTCGATTTCTGCATTTTCGTCAGAATCTGAACCATGTACTGCATTTTCTCCCATAGAAGTTGCATACAGTTTTCTAATCGTTCCTTCTGCTGCCTCGGCGGGATTTGTAGCCCCAATTAAGGTTCTAAAATCTTCCACCGCGTTTTCTTTTTCTAAAATAGCAGCAACAATAGGTCCTCTTGTCATGAATTCTACTAATTCACCAAAGAATGGACGCTCGCTATGAACTGCATAAAAAGTTTCAGCATCGACTTTAGTCATTTGTGTTTTTTTCATAGCCACAATTCTAAATCCTGCAGCTGTAATTTTTTCTAAGATTGCACCAGTGTGTCCGTTTTCAACAGCATCTGGTTTTAACATTGTAAATGTTCTGTTTGTTGCCATAATTTATGGATGTTTGTTTCTAAATTCTGATTTTAATTCTGGATTAAAATCGCCGCGAAATTACGCAATTTTTTTAATTAAATTGTATATTCGCCTCTTATGATTTTGAAAGGATTTGAAGTTTTACAGGAGTTTTTAAGTAGCCCGAAAAACATAGTGATTATTGGTCATCGCAATCCTGATGGAGATGCGATAGGTTCTACTTTAGCGCTTCATTTTTATCTCAAGAAGAAAAAGCATAGAACCAGAGTTCTTGTTCCGAATGATTTTCCAGAATTTTTGAAGTGGTTGCCGCAGTCAGATAAGATTTTACGTTTTGATAAGCAAAACGCCCAATCCATGAATGCATTGATGAAATCTGATCTTGTGTTTTTATTAGATTTTAATGCACTACATAGAGTTGGATCCGATATGGGATCAACTTTGGCCGAATATTCAAATGATTTTGCGTTGATAGATCATCATTTACAACCTGATGATTTTAAATATATGTATTCAGACACAAGTATTTCATCAACTTGTCAAATGGTTTATCAATTTATTGAAATGAATAATGATTTGGATTTAATTGATGAACGAATTGCTACCTGTTTGTACACCGGAATAATGACAGATACTGGATCATTCAGGTTTAGAAGTACTACAAGTAGAACACATCGAATCCTCGCTGATTTAATCGATAAAGGAGCAGTAAACCACCGAATTCATAATAATGTGTATGACGCAAATAGTTATGGTCGCTTATCTTTATTAGGAAGAGCTTTAAATAACTTATACATACTTCAAGAGTTTAGTACGGCATTCATAGTGATTTCTCAGCAGGATAAAGATGAATGTAACTTTGAAAAAGGAGATACCGAGGGAGTTGTCAATTATGCTTTGTCTGCTAAAGATGTGGTTTTTGCAGCAATCTTTATTGAAGATGTAGAACAGAAAATTGTAAAAATATCATTCCGATCCAAAGGAACCTTTTCTGTAAATGAATTTGCAAGGAACTATTTTGATGGTGGCGGTCATACCAATGCTGCAGGAGGACGATCAGAAGTTTCATTAGAAGAAACGGTTACTCGATTTAAAAGTTTGTTGCCCAATTACAAAACTCAATTATTAGAATCGTACAATGAGAATTAGTATACTTCTTTTATTACTTCTTGTTATTGGATGTACAAAGAACGAAGCCCGTAGACCAGTCAATCCTAAGTCATCTACTACAATTTTCTCAGAAACGCTTGATGAGGCCAGGAAATTACGTTTGTTAGAGGATAAGAGTATTCTAAACTATATTAATAATAAGTCAACTCGAAATTACATGCAATCAGAAAGCGGATTTTGGTATTCTTATGACACAAAATTGGAATCTGATTACAGAACTCCTCAACCTGGAGATACTATTCGTTTTTCATATAATTTGAAGACATTAAAAGATTCTTTGCTTTACGGTAAAGCAGAATTAGGAATTGTTGATTATATTGTCGACAAACAAGACCAAATTACTGGTATTCAGCGCGGTGTGAAGCTTATGAAAGAAGGGGAAACCATGACATTTATCTTTCCTTCCTATACAGCCTACGGATCGACCGGTGACGGAAAAAAAATTGGAATTTATCAATCATTAAAAAGTACTATAACATTATTAAATATTAAATAAGATGAAGATTATTAAAGGTATCCTATCAATTTCAGTAGCATTTTTACTATTCAATTGTAATTCAAAAACAAGCAGCACTCCTGATTTAAAGACCGAAGTAGATTCTGTGAGTTATGCTATCGGATTAAATATTTCGAAGCAAATGAGAGTAAATTTTAGAGAAGTGGACAAAGCTGCGATTTTAAGAGGCTTAGAAGATGGAATTGATTCAGCAGGATTTATGATTCCAGAAAAGGATGTAACAGGGATATTAAATAAATATTTCCAAAGAAAACAAGCTGAACTGCGAAAGGTTCAAGAAGGCAAAGCGATAAAAGAGGCCGAAGAAAAGTTTGCAGATAATAAAAAAGCTGGTGAAGAATTCCTCGCGGCAAACAAGTCTAAAAAAGGCATTAGAACAACCGCTAGTGGATTACAATATCAAGTGTTAAAAACCGGAAAAGGTAAGAAACCAAATCCGAACTCTATTGTAAAACTGCATTATCATGGAACAACCATTAAAGGAGAGGTATTCGATAGCTCTGTTGAAAGAAAACAGCCTTATGAATTAAAAGCAAATCAATTTGTTAAAGGATTTTCAGAAGGATTGTTGTTAATGAATGTTGGATCTAAGTATAAATTATTTATTCCTCAAGAATTAGCATATGGTTATCAGAATAGAGGAGAAAAAATTCCTCCGTTTTCAGCTTTAGTTTTCGAAGTTGAATTGTTAGATATTGTAAAGGAATAATGATATGAAAAAAACCTTATTTCTTTTTGCATTTGTGCTGTTAACGGCTTGTTTGCCAGAGCGGTATAAAGGCATGGATGATGGTCTATATGCTGAGTTGCAAACCAATAAAGGAAACATTCTTTTGGAATTGTATTTCGAGGATGTACCGATGACGGTATCGAATTTCGTTTCCTTGGCAGATGGTACCAGTAAGAATGTAAAGCCATCATTGCGAGGAAATAAGTTTTACAACGGAATTCGTTTTCACAGAGTGGTGAAAAACTTTGTAATTCAGGCGGGAGATAAATCTGAAACTGGTTCTGGAGGACCAGGATATGTTTTTGGTGATGAATTTCCGGAAGACGAAAATGGCAAATTAAAATACAGCCACGATGGGGCAGGAATTCTTTCGATGGCCAACCCTGGTAAAAATGCGAATGGCAGTCAGTTTTTTATTACATACAGACCAACAACATATTTAGATCGAAAACATAGTGTTTTTGGTAAAATTGTATTGAATGGCAAGCAGATTAAGGCCTTGAAATCTAAAAATTTAGATAGTTCGTTATACAAAAGCGCAGTTGATTCTTTACGAATGGAAGTAATGAATAAAATTGAGCAATTTGATACAATTAAAAAGGTGGATTTTATAAAAATAGGATCTAAAGCGAAAGAATTTGATGCCGCTGAAGTATTTGATCTTGCTTTGACCAAGTTTAGAATTGAAGCTAAAGAACGACGAGCAAAAGAAAAAAAGGCAGAGGAAGAGCGATACGCCAAGTACCTGAAAGATAGAGATGAATACCTGCAGAAAAATGGTTTTGATAAACTAAAGGCGACGGCAACGGGTTTAAAAGTAAAAAAGTTAGCAAGGACTAGTAGACCCCTTATCCCGAAAGATAAATTGGTGAAATGTCATTTTACATTATGTACGGCAGACGGAAAGAAAATTCAATCTACACTGGATGGCGGAACACCGTTTGTTTTTAAGTTAGATGATGCTTCTAAGCCTTTGCTACCTGGATTTAAGGAAGGTGTTGCGCAATTAAGAGAGAAGGAAAAAGCAATGCTTTACATTCCTTATGAAATTGGTTTTGGTGCTAAAAAATACGGACCATTCCCTGCGAAATCAGATTTAGTTTTTGAAATTGAAATATTAGAAATAGGTAAATAATTTGTTAGATACCCTGCTACAATACGATACTGAACTGCTTATTTTTTTAAATAATTTAGGGAGTTCTTTTTGGGATCCATTTTGGATGTTCATCACCAATCAATTGAATTGGACTCCATTATTTCTTTTTATTATCTATTTGGTTTATAAGCGTTTTGGCTGGAAGAAAGGTACTTTTTTAATCCTTTCTATGATTGCCTTGGTGGCAATTTCTGATCAGTTCGTCAATTTTGTAAAGAATTCATTCATGAGATTACGTCCAGTAAACGATCCGTTAGTTTCAGAGTTTCTGCGAATCGTATATAAACCTGGCGGATTTAGTTTCATGTCTGGACATGCAACTACCTCAACATTTTTTACCGTTTTCGCAATTACAGCATTATCTGGCTATGGAAAACGGGTATTTTGGTTACTTACATTCCCGATTCTATTTGGGTATAGCAGACTATATCTGGGCGTACATTATCCTACAGATGTAATGACCGGATTTTTAACCGGAACAGTATTGGCTTTATTGTATTTTAAAACCGTTGATTTTATTTCCCAGCTTGTCTTAAAGGAAAAAATTAATTCGTAATCTGAATTAGGTATTTTTTTTCTAGAACTCCAGCTCTTTTATCAGGGTTTAAAAATGGAAGACTTATTCTACTGATAGGATAAGAATCTATTTCCTCAAGAATTTGGTATTTAATTCCCAGGTCATTTAGTTCCTTCAATTCTTTAGAATTAGAGTAAAATACGGCATTAGTAGCAGTATTAAGTTCTTCAATTTTAACGCGTTTTACCAGACGGTCCAGATAAAACTCAAAGTCAAATCTGTTTGTTTTATTATCAATTAAATGACCCTTACCGTCATACTTTTCATTCACAATTCGAGCAGCTTTCACCCCCGATTGATAGGGAAGTATACTGGGATAAAAGTGAATCATTAACATGGCATACATCATAAAACTGACTATGGATGAAATCCAGATCAAATTGATGATTTTATAATCTGTTTTCTTGATCATAAATCCTAGTGCGAATAAAGCCAAAAGGATAAATCCAATGAATTCGATCTTAGTTGTCTCATCCAAAAGCACCAATACTCCAATAGTGAGGACGATAATAAATGCAATTGTGATAGATTGAATTCCGATAATCCATTTGGGTAAAGCTCCTCTTTTCGAAACAAGGTTAGAAATAAAATCGGCACAAATAATGGCCATAAATGGAAAAATAATATTGGTATAGTGGGCCAATTGAAACTTACTTAGAGAGAAAATTAGAATGGTCATTATAGAACCAAACCATGTCATCATTTCCTTCTCTTTGCTTTTTACATTTACTTTCCATTTATAGATAATAGCGATGTAAAATAATATGCCCCAAGGTAAAAAAGCCCATAAAAGGGTATGTAGAAAAAAGAAAACATTCCCAGAACCCTTTATAGGTGCAGTATTGAAAAATCGACCAAATTGACTGTCCCAAAAGAAAAAGCGCAAACCTGACACGTTTTGCTGATCAAAAACTACTTTTTCTGGATGCAAATCAAATTGAACATATAAGCTATACAATTCGGGCGTAATGAATACTAAAATTAAGGCTATCGCAACAAGCCATAACGGATTAAATAGTCCCTTCCAATCTTTTTTAAATAAGAAATGACCACCTATTCCAAAGGCAATTGGAAGAACTGCAAAAATACCTTTTGTCATAATTGCCAGTCCAGCGAAAAATGATGCTAATAGTACATTTTTAAAGGATTTTTCTCTTATAAATCCATCAAAATAATAAAGACTTGCGATGATAAATCCAGTTAAATAAGGTTCAGCCCGAACATCAAAATTTGAAAGTATACTGTGAAAAGAAGTACATAAAATGGCAACACTAATCCATGCCGTCTGTTTTCCGTAGTTATGAAATGCAAATTTGTAGGTATACAAGACACCTAGAAAAAATGTTAAGATACCCGGTAATTTGTAGGAAAAGTTAGAAACACCAAAGACCTTAAAAGAAAGTGCTGTTAACCAAAAGGGTAGGTGTGGTTTGTCTAACCAATCATATCCCAAGGAATACAGATTTATGAAATCATTTGTCAGGTACATCTCTTTGGATATCATACCGTAAAGTGTGGCATCTGGAAGAATTAAATCCAAGGGCAATCCAAGAATAGCAATTACCAAGCTTAAAACTACAACTAATAATGCGTTATATCTGAAGAATTTGATTGTCAATACCCTTTATTTGAATATGCCAAAAGTACTAAAATACCTGAATTTTTTGTTCATACAATTCTCATAAATATGTGTAGTAGAAATCTAAAAAAGGTTAAATTTGTCCACTTACACCTATAAGCGAAAACATGAAGATTTCATACAATTGGTTAAAGCAATTTATTAAAATAGATTGGGAGGCTACTCAGGTTGGAGATTTATTAACAGATTTAGGCTTAGAAATAGAGTCTATCGAAAAATTTGAATCGGTTAAAGGCAGTCTTGAAGGTGTAGTTGTGGGAGAAGTTCTTACCTGTGTAAAACACCCAAATGCAGATCGATTAAAATTAACTACGGTTGACGTAGGAGAATCAGAACCGCTACAAATTGTCTGCGGTGCGCCTAATGTAGATGCAGGTCAAAAAGTTCCTGTAGCGACCGTTGGTACTGTTTTGTATGATAAAAATGGAGAAGGATTTACGATTAAAAAAGGAAAAATCAGAGGTGAGGTAAGTCAAGGTATGATTTGCGCTGAGGATGAACTTGGATTGGGTGATGATCATGATGGAATTATGATTCTGAACTCAGAATTAAAAGTAGGAACGCCTGCATCCAAAGTTTTTGACATTGAAATTGACGAGGTATTTGAAATCGGATTAACACCAAACCGTTCTGATGCCATGAGTCATTTTGGGGTAGCTCGTGATTTACGGGCAGGCCTTATTCAAAAAGAAATACAATTGGAATTGATTTCTCCTTCTGTTTCTGATTTTCATGTCGATGAAAGAACATTGCGATTAGATGTTGAGGTAGAGGATAAGGAATTAGTACCCAGATATTGCGGAATTACCATTACAGGTATTGAAGTCAAGGATTCTCCAGATTGGATTAAAAATAGATTAAAAGCTATAGGGATCACACCGAAAAACAATGTCGTTGATATTACAAATTATGTTTTACATGAAGTGGGTCAGCCATTACATGCTTTTGATGTGCAGCAAATTAAGGGTAATACGATTAAAGTAAAAACCCTTGAAGAGGGCACTACTTTTGTTACGCTCGATGAGGTAGAGCGTAAATTATCAGCAGAAGATATTATGATTTGTGATGGTAATGACACGCCACTTTGTATTGGTGGGGTATTCGGTGGATTGAATTCTGGTGTTACCGAATCGACCTCTACAATATTCCTAGAAAGTGCCTATTTCAATCCGGTTTCTGTGCGTAAAACGGCTAAAAGGCATGGGTTAAACACAGATGCATCATTCCGTTTCGAGCGAGGGATTGACATCAATATGACAGAATATGCACTAAAACGTGCCGCCTTATTGATTGAAGAGTATGCTGGCGGTAAAATGGCATCGGATATCTCTGATTTCTATCGG
>JALQZD010000209.1 GCA_023258495.1 Polaribacter sp. | reverse complement strand
TCTTGCGGAGCGTTTCATTGGCGAAATAAAAGCAATTATTTAAGTTTTTGTCCATGATTCTAGAAAACTATTTTTCTTCATTTAGAGAGCAAATTATTGGGATTGACCAGTCGTTTGTATCTCCCTATGGCGAGAAAAAGGTAATCTATGCTGACTGGACAGCAAGTGGTCGATTGTATCGCCCAATAGAGGATAAATTATTAAATGAATTCGGACCTTTTGTAGCCAATACACATACAGAGACAAGTACAACTGGAGCCACGATGACCTTGGCCTATCATGAGGCGCGAAATATCATCAAGCGTCATGTGAACGCTTCTTCGGATGAAGTTCTGATTACTGAAGGATCAGGAATGACAGGTGTTATCAATAAGTTTCAACGAATTCTTGGTCTTAAGGTTTCTGAAAACTTAAAAGAACATACAGAAATACCAGTTGAGAAAAAACCCGTGGTCTTTGTAAGCCATATGGAACATCATTCCAATCAAACTTCCTGGTACGAAACGATTGCTGATGTGGTAGTGGTTCCATCAAATGCTGATGGATTGGTGTGTTTAGAAGAATTTGAAAAATGTATTCAAGCGCATGTCGATCGACCAATTAAAATTGCGTCTATCGTTGCGACTTCGAATGTCACAGGGATTCATACCCCATATTACGAAGTGGCTAAGTTGATTCATAAATACAATGGATTGTGTTTCGTTGATTTTGCCTGCTGTGCACCCTATGTACCCATCGATATGCATCCGGAAGATTCTGATGCTTATCTCGATGCTGTATTTTTCTCACCACATAAATTTTTAGGTGGCCCTGGAAGTTCGGGTGTGCTCATTTTCAACAAGAAATTATATAAAAACATGGTTCCTGATAATCCGGGAGGAGGAACTGTACTATACACGAATCCTTGGGGAGAGCATGATTATTTTGATGATGTGGAAACTCGAGAAGACGGAGGGACACCTGCGTTTTTACAAACGATTCGAATTGCATTGGCAATTCAATTGAAAGAGAGGATGGGTGTTGAAAATATTTTGGATCGTGAACGAGAAATCAATCCGACAATTTTTGAAACCTTAGAGAATTTACCGGGTGTTCAAATTTTAGCCCCAAGGCAGAAACACAGATTGAGTATTTTTTCATTCTACTTTGAACGATATCACTTCAATTTAGTTGTAAAATTACTAAACGATCGTTTTGGGATTCAAACCAGAGGTGGATGCTCGTGTGCTGGCACTTACGGGCATTTTCTATTAAATGTAGATATTGAAACATCGCATAAAATTCAGCACCAAATTTTGGAAGGATGCAGCACTGAAAAGCCTGGTTGGGTAAGGTTATCACTACATCCAACGGTCACTGATGAAGAGATTCGGTTTATCTGTGATTCATTAAAAGAACTGGCATCAAATATTGACGATTGGTCGAAAGACTATGTGTATGATGCTGAAAAAAATGATTACGTACATAAAAGTAATCCTGGTATCGAAAAGAAATTGGTTACTTCTTGGTTTTATTCTTAGTAGCGAAATTTTCTTCCCATTCTTTGTAGGAATTCCGATGTTTAAATCTGCGGTGAGACCATAAATAACATTCTGGTTGTAAGTTGATATTGCGCTCCGTAATTTTTAAATAGTTCTCTGTGATTTTATAATCTTCAAATTCCTGAGGTCTGTCTGTGATTAACTCGAATTCAACTTCAAAATAGCCTCTTTTTACTTTTGTAATATGATAGTTGATGACCACCATATCGAAGCGTTTTGCGAGTGATTCCGCACCTGTATGAATAGGAACTTTAACACCTAAGAATGTATGCCAAAAGAAGGTTTTTGGCAATTGCGGTGATTGATCGCTAAGTAATAAATACAATCCTTGAACTCCATCCGCAAAATTCTTTTGCATATTCTTAATCGTATTGGTCGTCGGATATCCAATGAAGCCGAATCTCTGTCTGGTTTTCAGCATCACTTTGTCGAAATATTTATTTCCTAGTTTAGTGTATGCGCCAAAACAATTTATATCAACCGATAAAGCCATGGCAATAGACCACTCCCAGTTGGCTAGATGAGCTCCAACCATCGCGATGCTTTTTCCCTCGGCGGCATATTTGTTTACCAATTCAGGATTTTTATAGACATATCGCTTCTGTATTTCTTTTTTAGAAATTGTAAAGGCTTTGATACTTTCTACCATTAGGTCAAGGAAATGATGATAGAACTTTTTTACCAATTGTTTGCGTTCACTTTCCGAAAGATCAGGAAAGGATAACTCAATATTTTCATAAATAACCTTTTTACGATAACCAAAAACATAATAAATCAAAATATATAGGAAATCCGAGAGAACGTATAATAAACGCATTGGTAAGCTAGATAGTAGCCATACCAGAGGATAAACAATCACAAATAATAATAAACCCATAGTCTTATTTCTGCTGCAAATATCAATATTTTTAACAACAAGACTTTTATTACTCACTTAAATTTTAAATTTGCTCTATGATGGAAAATGTAAAAGCAGTTGTTCTACTTTTTATACTTGCTAATGTTCTAGTGTCTGCGAAGGGATTTAATGATTATGTATTTTTGGACCGATATAAATTCCAGGTAGGCAGGGCATTGGGAGCGGAGAAATTTAGGTTGTTTACATCCGGATTTCTGCATGTAGACTGGATGCATTTACTATTCAATATGTATGCTTTATATCTCTTTGGAGATATCGTTGCAAAAATTCTAGGTACCGATGATTTTGTTATCATTTATATTGTTAGCCTGTTTGCCGGAAATTTATATTCGTTAATCTATCACAAGGATGAACCCTATTACAGCGCTGTGGGTGCCTCCGGAGCTGTTTCCGGAATCCTTTATTCCTCAATACTATTGTATCCTGCGATGGAATTGTATTTGTTCTTTATACCGATTCCGATTCCAGGATATGTTTTTGCGCTTGGGTATATTCTCTATTCCATTTATGGGATGAAAAAACAGTTGGGAAATATTGGTCATGCGGCACACTTGGGTGGAGCAATAGGAGGATTTGCTGTAACACTGCTTTTAAATCCAGTATTGTTTTCTGCCAATACTAGCCTAATTGTGATTTTAGCGATTCCAATTCTACTCGTTTTGTTCTTCGGTAATCGATTGAAGCAACTCTAGAAAATAAAAAAGCAGCTAGAAAGCTGCTTTTGTAGCGAAGGGGGGACTTGAACCCCCGACCTCAGGGTTATGAATCCTGCGCTCTAACCACCTGAGCTACCTCGCCGGATTTTGAGGTTGCAAATATAAATCAAATTTACAGATTTTCAACTTCGATAAATAAGTTTTTTTTAAATAGAATTATTGCCTATATTGGCGAATCAACACCAATAAAATGAGCAAAACTAAATTTGAAATTGAGGTACCAATTCATGCGTCGCCAAGCCTTTTGTATCAGTACTTATCATCGCCATCCAATCTTCAGGAATGGTTTGCAGACAAGGTAAATTCGAGAGGAAAAATCTTCTCATTTATATGGGATGGAGAAGAGGAAAAAGCTGAGGTACTATTAAAACGAAGTGATGAGCGCATCAAATTTAAGTGGTTGGAAAGTGAAGACGATGATACGTATTTCGAATTTAGAATAATTGTTGATGCATTAACCAAAGATGTATCCTTATTTATTACTGATTTTGCTGATGACGATGAGGTAGAGGAGACCAAACAGTTATGGGAAAATCAGATTGATGATTTAAAACATACCATCGGAGCATAATTCAAATTCAATTCATATAAAGAGCTCAGCCTAGTGCTGAGTTTTTTTATACCCTGAACTTTATGTTGTAATTTTGCACTTTAATTTTTTGATATGGTAAATTTTAATGGTGAGTTGTTGTTCGAAGAACATGTTTCCTTATCGATAAATAATCGTGGATTTTTATATGGAGATGCTGTGTTTGAGACCCTGAAAGTTTCGAAACATAAGGTTGTATTCGCAGAAGATCATTATTTCCGATTAATGGCCTCTATGCGCATGCTTCGCATGAAAATTCCAATGGAGTTTACATTAGAATTTATGGAAGAGGAAATCTTGAAAACCGTAAAGGTGCAAGATGAATCAGAAAATTATAGAGTGCGTTTAAGTGTATTTAGAAATGAAGGTGGGTATTATACACCAGAACAAAATACCATGAGCTATCTTATTAAAGCTGAAACACTCGATATTACAGGGAAAGAGGAATATAAAATTGATGTTTTTAAAGATTTTTATGTGTACTCTGGACTTCTTTCTACCGTGAAGACTAACAATAAAATGTTAAACACTTTAGCCAGTATTTTCGCTAAGGAAAATGAATTGGATAACTGTGTTTTGGTCAACGAAAACAAAAACGTAGTTGAAGTAGCTAATGGAAACTTATTTATAGTCAAAGGAAACAGGATTAAAACGCCACCATTAACTGATGGGTGTCTAAAAGGAGTGGTTCGAAAGAAGTTGATTGAGATTCTAGAAAAAAATACGGATTATACCTTGGTTGAAGAGTCATTCTCTCCCTTTGAAATTCAAAAAGCTGATGAGGTCTTTATTACGAATTCCATTGTCGGAATTCAGCCCGTAACTCAGTATAAAAAGAAAGTATTTACCCCAAAGATTGCTTTGGCACTAGGAAATACATTAAAAGTTGTGGAAATAACAGGTTAGTTGAGGCTAACATCCTTGGGAGCATTCGCCCATAATTTATAAGCACCTCCCTTTTTCATAATCTTTTCTCGCCACAATGAGCTGTTGTCTGACGATAAAATGCCGTACAATGGATCGTCTGAAATGAACCAGGAATTGGTGTAGATTTCATTTTTCAATTGATTCTTGCCCCATCCTGAATATCCAAGGAAAAATCGTATTTCATTCTCTTGAAGAAGACCGTTATTCAATAGGACTTTTAGTGATTCGAAATTACCACCCCAGTAAATACCATCGGCAACTTCCATACTGTCTTCTAATAATTGTGGTACTTTATGAATAAAATAAAGGTTTTCTTGCTCGACAGGTCCGCCTTCATAGATTCTGAAATCACAATTGATATCCGGAAGTAATTCACCTAATGTGTATTCTAAAGGTCGATTTAAAATGAATCCAACAGAATTAGATTTCGTATGCTCAGTAATCAATATAATACTTCTATTAAACGAATTATCATTTAATATGGATGGTTGAGCGATGAGCAGGTTACCTTTTTGTATTTCAGACGTTGGCATAGGTAAATGTACTTAAAATTCAAACAAAAAAAAACTCTCTAAATTTCTTTAGAGAGTTGTAAGTTTAGCTTAGATACTCTTAGTTTACAGCATCGCTTAATCCAGCACCAGCTTTGAATTTTGCTACATTTTTAGCAGCGATTTGGATAGTCTTACCAGTTTGTGGATTTCTACCACTTCTTGCAGCTCTTTTAGATACTGAAAAAGTTCCGAATCCTACTAAAGATACTTTACCTCCTTTTTTTAATGCAGAAGTTACACTTCCTGTGAAAGATTCTAAAGCCGCCTTAGCCGCTACCTTAGAAATTCCTGCATCTGCAGCCATTGCTTCGATTAAATCTGATTTGTTCATAATAAAACTGATTTTAAAATTAATTGAATAAAAATTTTGCTATATGCTTAACAAATATAGACGTAATAAGGGTTTACGCAAATTTAGGCCCTGAAAACAGGGTCTTTTGTTAATAAATGATATCAATTTGTTAATAAGAACGAATTAAAAGGTCGAAAATGTCGAAAATTTCAGTCTGCATAAGGCTTTAGAGCATTTTTGACCCTTCTTCAAAATGATAGCCATTCAGGAGATCACGAATTGCCATTTTCTTCTTTCCTGCTACTTTCATTTCATGGATATAAATAAATCCATCAGAAGTAGCAACACTCAATTTATTTTTGGATAGAATTATGGTT
>JALQZD010000159.1 GCA_023258495.1 Polaribacter sp. | reverse complement strand
TGAAGAATCTTATCTGTTAAAGACGCACTTAAAATTCGGTTGGCAGTTGCTTTACCTTCCGCATCAATTTTTTGTCTTTTGGCCTCCTTCTTTGCTTTGGCCAATCTAAATTCATATTCCAAAGACTCCTGTTCTTGTTTTAATTTCGTTTCAATGGCAGTCCGAATGGTTATTGGAAGCTTCACATCTTCTACAAGTACTCTTTTCACAATTAAATACTGATCTTTTAATACTTTTTGTACTTCTTCTAAAATTTCTTGTTCAATAACATCACGTTTAGAAGAATATAATTGTTCTGGCGTATAACGCCCTACCACACTTCTAGCTGCTGCATTAATAGCAGGATCTAGTAATTCACGTTCATAGTCTTCTCCTTTTGTTTTGATTAAATTTCCTAAATTCACAAACTCTGGTTCATACCACACCGTACCATTTACTTTTACCTCTAATCCGTTTACCGATAATACATTCATTTCATCAGTAAGCGACTGCTGACGTACTTTACGAACAATCATACGGTTCCACGGTGCAACGATTTGAAATCCTTCTCCATAGGTTTGTTCTGTATTTATACCACCCCCAAATCGCTCGAATACTACTCCTCCTTCACCAGGCCCGATAGTTACCGTTGATTTTGTAAAAAGAATTAAAAGGATTGCACCAACGATAAGGAACATCATCCCTCCTTTTGGGAAACTAATATCTACTTGATTTCTTGACATTTTATTTATTGATTTTAAGATTTACACATCAAATTTACAACGAAAGGAATCGATACCCAATTGAAAATGGGTTTTGATTCTTTAAATTTTTCCAAAATACTTACGAATGAACCATTCCAAACTAAGCAGAGCGACAATTGTAAATAATATCCATTGCCATTCTATCAATCGACGAGTCGTCTTTTGTATTTTTTGAATGGTGTAGAATGATTTATTTTGAACTAAATCCTCAACTAAGGTATGGATCTGATTCTTGTAATATACTTTACCATTAGTATTAGTAGCAATCATGGCCATATTGTTACGATTTGCACTACTGAATTGTTCTTCTACACTGTATTCTGAGATACTGAATCGCCCTCTTTTAAACACATTCGTTCCAATAACGCTCACACTAAATTCATAGTTCCCTGCATCTAAATTATTAACCTTCAATTCGTATCGACTTTCTTTTAAAGAAAATGGTAAGCTGATTTCTTTTTGGGTATCTCTATTCCTCAATTTCATCTCTACATTCACCCTTGGATCAAATTTTAGCGTTTCATCGAGGTACTCAGCCTGTACGATAATTGTTGAATTCGCAGGATATAAGGCCTCATAATCAATTCGGAGCCTACTTTTATCTTTTGTTTTTGTCGAATATTGAACAAGTGTATTCACAAATTGATCAAATTCTTCAAAATTATTTTGTTTTCTGAATATAAAGGATCTCCATTTCCATAGTCCTTCGCCAAAGATAAATACGACTTTCTGATTTGAATTGGCTAAACTAGCCAATAGTGGTTGATTAGTTTCAATACCATTAATACTTTGGAATAAAAATGAATCATAAGGTTGAGAAAACACCAATCTACCATATACATCACTAAGTGGTGGAAAATCATTAAAGCCAATATCTTCTTGATAAAATCCTAAGAAATTAGAATTATACTTTGGCAAAAAATCCTCCTTCTGCGACAATACTTGTTTACGAATACCCAGATTCATGTTATTGATAAAAGACCAATCTGTAGCAGTACCAGAAACCAACAAATAATTTCGTGAATCTTTCTTGATTGCCTCAACTAACGATTGAAACTTTATGTTAGGTTGATATAATATAACTAATTCAAATTCATTGATTTGATAATTATCTTTTTCCGGATTAATCAATTCAACTTTTCGTTGTTTGTTCGATTCAATAGCTCTTTTTAAAGCACCTATGTCTGGATGAACAACCGTACTAAACAATCCAATTTTCGATTGTTCATCTATAACTTCAATTGAAAATTCTTTCAGGTTATTTTTACTATTTCTTTCGGTAGTAATGGGAAGGACTTCTGCTTTAAAGTACTGAATACCAATTTTGTCAGATTTTAAATTAGTCGTTATAATCTCTGATTGTTTGGTACCACTGAAACTTAATTTTTTTCGAAAAACTGTTTTACCATTCTTTTGTAAACGTAATGTTGAATTCATCTGTTGATCTCCATTATAAGAGACAAGAATTTCAATAGGGAAATTATTATTTAAAAAACTAAAACGATTTGTATTCACTTGTTCTATTGCCAAATCATTGTAAATGATTGTATCTCCATAAATAACCGGGAAAACAGGGTTTTTAGAACGGATATATTCTAATGAACTGCCATTGGTCTGATTACCATCTGTCAATAAAACAATTGCATGTTGGTCCTTTTTAGAAACGTTTTGAATTTGTGTTAATGCCTTATAAATATTTGTACTTTCTAAAGAATATGGTATTGAATCTACTTGTTGAATTCCATTTCCGAAGGACAAAAGAGATATTTCAAATTTCTCTTTTAATTCATTGTTAGACATCAGCACTGAAATATCTTTGTCCAAGACATCATTCTCTTTAAAGTAGGAAATTGATTTCGATTGATCTGATAGGAGATATAGTTTAGGCTTTTTGTTTTCAGTGGTATTGGAGCTGATTTCTGGATTTAAAAGCATCAGTAGTAATAGGAACATACTCAATGTTTTTAGGCAAAACAGAACAAGTACATATTTCCCTTGATTCTTCTGTTTAAAATAGTATTGAAAATATGCGACGGCTACACCAATTATGACAAATAAAATCAACCAAAAAATTGTATTCGTTTCCAATACTCTTATTTTTAAGAAAGATAAGTAAACCTCGAATAAACAAAAAACCCACAACGTTAAAAATTGTGGGTCTTTGGTTTCGTTTATATTCGATTAAGTGAGCATCCCACCATCAACAGAAAGTGTTTGTCCTGTGATGTATGAACTCATATCAGATGCTAAGAAAACACAAGCATCTGCAATATCTTTTGGTTGTCCTCCGCGCTTTAAAGGAATTGCGTCTCTCCAGGATTGAACAACGGCTTCATCCAGCTTACCAGTCATCTCAGTTTCAATAAAACCAGGAGCAATTACGTTGCTACGGATATTTCTTGAACCTAATTCTAATGCTACAGACTTTGAAAAGCCAACAATACCTGCCTTAGAAGCCGCGTAATTCGCTTGTCCGGCATTCCCTTTTAATCCGACAACAGAGCTCATGTTAATTATTGATCCTCCTCTTTGCTTCATCATCGGACGAATAACTGCTTTTGTTACATTAAAAACAGACTTCAAATTCACTTCGATTACCTTATCGAAATCCTCTTCAGAAATTCGCATTAACAAATTATCTTTTGTGATACCGGCATTATTGACTAGAACATCGATGGTTCCGAAATCAGCCAAAACATTTTTTGCTAATTCTTGAGCTGCATCAAAATCTGCAGCATTCGATTGAAATCCTTTCGCTTTTACTCCGAAACTTTCCAATTCAGAAACCAGCTCTTGAGCCGCTTGGACCGAGGAATTATAGGTGAAGGCAACATTAGCACCATGCTTCGCAAATTCAATGGCAATTCCTTTACCAATACCTCTTGTAGCACCAGTAATAATTGCGTTTTTATTTTCTAATAACTTCATTTTTATAGTCGATTTGATCAAATGTACAAAAAAGGAAAAACTCGCACCCTAAAGCACGAGTTCAATGTTTTATTGATTGAAATTTAGTGTAAAACAGTTGCTACCATCTCTCCTATTTTTGCTGGAGAGCTAACCACGTGAATACCGTTTTCTGCTAAAATTTTCATTTTTGCTTGGGCAGTGTCATCAGCACCACCAACGATGGCACCAGCGTGCCCCATTGTTCTACCAGCAGGAGCAGTTTGACCTGCGATAAATCCTACAACTGGTTTTCTGTTTCCATCTGCCTTAATCCATTTTGCTGCTTCAGCTTCAAGATTTCCACCGATTTCACCAATCATAACGATTGCATCCGTTTTATCATCGTTCATCAACATCTCAACAGCTTCTTTTGTGGTTGTTCCAATAATTGGGTCACCACCAATACCGATTGCAGTAGTAATTCCGAATCCTTTCTTAACAACTTGATCTGCCGCTTCATAGGTTAACGTACCAGATTTAGAAACGATACCAATATTCCCTTTTTTAAAGATAAATCCTGGCATAATTCCAACTTTGGCCTCTTCTGGAGTAATTACTCCTGGACAGTTAGGTCCAACCAATCTGGTGTCTTTATTTTCAATGTATGCTTTTACTTTTACCATATCAGCAACTGGAATTCCTTCTGTAATACAAATGATTACCTTGATTCCTGCATCTGCGGCTTCCATAATTGCATCCGCAGCAAATGCTGGTGGAACAAAAATGATGGAAGTATCGGCTCCTACTTGATCTACCGCTTCTTGAACAGTGTTAAAAACAGGTTTTCCTAGATGTTCCATCCCGCCTTTTCCCGGTGTAACTCCTCCTACAACATTAGTTCCGTAATCGATCATTTGACCTGCATGGAACGTTCCTTCGCTTCCGGTAAAACCTTGAACAATAATTTTTGAATTTTTATTTACTAAAACACTCATGATTGATATTTATTTCGTGATGCAAAAATAGTTTATTACTCCTCCTGTAACAACTATTTTTTATTACTTTTTTGATGGGCGTGTAACTTGACTTAAATACACAGATTCTCTTAAGGTTTGTCGGTATTCTTTGACAGGTGTGCCGTAGTAAGTTCCTTTTTTTAGAGACTTAGTTACCCCTGTTTGTGCCATGATTACCGTACCTTTTTCAATATGAAGACCACTAATGATTCCTACTTGTCCCCAAATAGTGACTTCATCTTCAATGACAGTACATCCGGCAATGCCAGTTTGTGCAGCGATCAAGCATTTTTTACCAATTAAGGTATCATGACCAACATGGACTTGATTATCAAGTTTACTTCCTTCTCCTATAGTGGTATTTCCAGTCACCCCTCTATCAATAGTGCAAGATGCCCCCAGATCAACATAGTCTTCAAGTACCACGCTTCCGCCTGAAATTAATTTATCAAATCCTTCTGGTCTGTTTTTGTAGTAAAATCCATCAGACCCTAAGACCGAATTGGCATGAATGGTTACGTTATCGCCAATAATGCAATTGTCATAAATAGAAACATTAGAATGAATTACACAATTCTTGCCAATCTTGACATTGTTTCCAATAAAAACATTTGGCTGAATAACGGTGTTTTCTCCAATTAATGCTGATGTTGAGATTGACGCCGTAGCCGCGATAAACGGATTAAAATGTTTCGTCAATGTATTGAAATCTCTGAAAGGATCGTCTGAAATCAGCAGAGATTTACCCGCTGGACATTCCACTTCTTTATTGATTAATACCGTCGTAGCCTTAGATTGAAGCGCTTTTTCGTAATATTTAGGATGATCTACAAATACAATATCCCCCTTCTCTACCACATGGATTTCATTCATTCCAAGAACTGGAAAATCAGGATTTCCTACAAAAGCAACATTCAAAAGTTCTGCGATTCCCTTGAGTGTCTGTGGTGTGGTAAACTTCATAAATTAAGTGATCGGAATACTATTCCTTAATACGTTCTTGATAGGTCCCTTTCGTAGTTTCTACTTTAATTTTATCACCTTCATTAATGAATAAAGGGACATTCACAGTTGCGCCAGTTTCCAGAGTAGCAGGTTTGGTTGCATTAGTTGCTGTATTCCCTTTAACTCCAGGTTCTGTATGCGTGACCTCTAAAATAACACTAGCAGGCATTTCAACCGATAAGGGCATATTATCCTCTGAGTTGATAATAATGGTAACTACTTCTCCTTCTTTCATCAATTCTGGTGTGTCCAGGGCGCTTTTTTGTAATTGAATCTGAGTGTAGTCATTCTGATTCATGAAATGGTAGGCTTCTCCATCATTGTATAAATATTGAAATTTATGAGTTTCCACACGAACATCTTCGATTTTTCTACCAGAAGGAAACGTATTATCGATTACTTTACCCGATGTTACACTTTTTAATTTGGTACGAACAAAAGCTGGTCCTTTGCCCGGTTTAACGTGTAAAAACTCTATAATTTTATAAATATCGTTGTTGTAACGAATACAAAGTCCATTTCTAATATCAGAGGTAGTAGCCATTTAAATTTTAATTTGAATTATTATATCCTTTCATAATTCCTCGATGAGAATTCTTTATAAACTGAATGATTTCATCTCTTTCTGGAGTTGCTTCCATTTCAGCTTCAATAATTTGAATTGCTTGGGAATTGTTATAGTTCTTTTGAAATAAGATTCTGTATATATTTTGAATCTCTCTAATTTTTTCACTGGTAAATCCTCTTCGTCTTAATCCGATAGAATTGATACCAACGTACGATAATGGTTCACGTGCGGCCTTTACATATGGAGGAACATCTTTTCGAACCAAAGAACCTCCTGTTACGAATGCATGGCTTCCAACCGATGCAAATTGATGTATAGCAACCATTCCTGCCAACACAACATTATCACCTACCGTGACGTGACCTGCTAATGTTGAGTTATTGGAAAAAATACAATTCTCTCCAACGTGACAGTCGTGAGCGATATGACTATACGCCATAATTAAACAATTGTCTCCAATTTCTGTGCGCATTCGATCGCTCGTGCCACGGTTTATGGTTACACATTCTCTAATCGTTACATTGTCTCCAATAACGACGGTAGTTTCCTCATCATTGAATTTTAAGTCCTGTGGAATGGCAGATATAACAGAGCCTGGAAAAATTCTACAATTCTTTCCAATTACAGCTCCTTCCATAATGGTAACGTTAGAACCAATCCAACTCCCAGAGCCTATGGTAACATTATTACTGATTGTTGTAAAAGGTTCTACAACGACATTTCTTGCAATTTTCGCTTGGGGGTGAACATAAGCTAGTGGCTGGTTCATAATTATTTTCTTTTAGATATTTGAGCCATTAATTCTGCCTCAACGACCAATTTATTGTTTGCATATCCGTAAGCCTGCATGTGTGCGATTCCTCGACGAATAGGTGTTAATAATTCACATTTAAAAATTAAAGTATCTCCAGGAAGTACTTTTTGCTTGAACTTCACATTATCGATTTTCATGAAGTACGTCAAATAGTTTTCAGGATCTGGTACGGTACTTAATACTAAGATACCTCCACATTGCGCCATTGCCTCAACTTGCAAAACTCCTGGCATTACTGGGGCTCCTGGGAAGTGTCCAACGAAAAAATCTTCATTCATCGTCACATTTTTCATCCCAACTACATGCTTATCCGATAATTCAATAATACGATCAACCAATAAGAAAGGAGGTCTGTGCGGAAGAATATCCATAATTTGATGGATATCTAATAGTGGTGGCTCGCTTAAATCAAACTGTGGTACATTATTTCGTTTTTCAGCTTTGATCAGCTTCGCTAATTTCTTGGCAAACTGGGTATTCACAAGATGTCCTGGTTTATTCGCAATGACTTTACCACGAATTCTCGTTCCGACTAAAGCTAGGTCTCCAATAACGTCCAATAACTTGTGACGTGCAGCTTCATTTGCCCAGTGTAAGGTTAAATTATCTAGTATACCATTCGGTTTCACCGTAATATTATCCTTATTAAATGCCTTCTTTAAGCGTTGCATCGTTGCATCAGACAATTCTTTATCAACGTAAACAATGGCATTATTTAAATCACCACCTTTGATTAAATCATTTTCTAATAACATTTCAATTTCATGAAGGAAACTAAATGTTCTTGCGGCTGCAATTTCTTCTTTAAAATCTGAAATATTCTCCAGTGTAGCATTTTGAGTCCCTAAAATTTTAGTACCAAAATCAACCATGGTAGTCACCTGATACTGATCTGAAGGCATTAAAATGATTTCACTGCCAGTAGCTTCATCCTTGTATGAAATAATTTCTTTTACCACATACTCTTCAATATCTGCATCTTGAACTTCAATTCCTGCACGTACAATGGCCTCGACAAAATACTTTGAAGAACCGTCCATGATAGGTGGTTCTGAGGCATCAATTTCAATAAGTAAATTGTCAATATCCAATCCTACTGCAGCCGCTAAAATATGTTCCGAAGTCTGAATTTGAACTCCATTTTTTTCGAGGTTTGTACCTCTTTGCGTATTTACAACATATTCTGCCTTCGCTTCAATCATTGGAGATCCTTCCAAATCAACCCGAACGAAAGTAAACCCATGATTGATAGGAGCTGGTTTCAAAGTCATTGTAACTTTATTCCCAGTATGTAACCCTACACCTGTCAAGGTGATTGGGCTCTTTATTGTTTTTTGTTTGTTACTCATTTTACAATAAGTATTATTTTTTCTTTAATTCATTAACATCTGATACTATTTTAGGTAGGTTCCTAAAGTAGACATAACTTTTATTAAAGTCTGAATAACCAAATGCCGGTGTTCCCTGAACGGCTTCTCCATCCTTAATATTTTTCGAAATTCCAGACTGTGCCTGAATTTTTACATGATTTCCAATTACTAAATGTCCAACAATTCCTACTTGGCCACCAATCATACAACCTTCGCCAATCTTCGTTGACCCTGCAACTCCGGTCTGGGCCGCAATGACAGTGTTTTTGCCAATTTCAACATTATGGGCGACCTGAATCTGATTATCCAATTTCACTCCTGTTCTAATTATAGTAGATCCAAGAGTTGCTCTATCTATGGTACAAGCTGATCCAATATCAACATTATCTTCGATGATCACATTGCCAATCTGTGGTATCGCCTTATATTCTCCATTTTCGTTGGGTGCAAAACCAAATCCATCAGCACCTATAATTGTCCCTGAATGAATTTTACAATTCGAACCAATTTTAGTTTCAGAATAGATTTTCACTCCTGGAAAAATTACTACATTATCTCCAATACAAACATTGTCACCAATATAAACCTGAGGATAAATTTTTACATGATTTCCAACCGTAACGTTTGCACCAATATAAGTAAAGGAACCTACATAAATACCAGATCCTAATGTTGCAGAATCTGAAATATATGACGGAGATTCAATCCCACTTTTATTATTTTTTACTTCATTGTAAAATTCTAATAATTTGGAAAAGGATTCGTAGGCATTCTCAACCTTTATTAAGGTTGTTTTGATTTCTTTATCGAGTTCTAGACTATTATTTACAATTGCTACAGAGGCCTGAGTAGTATAAATGTAAGGTGTGTATTTTGGGTTTGACAAAAAAGTTAATGAACCTTCTTCCCCTTCTTCTATTTTCGAAAGTTTAAATACTTCTTCGTTTGGATTCCCGACAACATCTCCCTCAAGTATTTCTGCTATTTGCTGCGCTGTAAATTTCATTATCGGCAAAAATATAAAAATTATAGAGATTGACTTCTATCTTACTTCGGATAACAAATGAAATGTTTGACCACAGGCTGTTGGAGCGCTTTCAGATTTAATTGATCTGATGCTTCAGTAATATCCATTAATTGACCTCGCTTATTAAGAATGTGAATCGGATTGGAATAGTTATACGCCTGATTGGTTGCTTTACCAGTAAAAACAAAATATTCCAGATGAGATTTGTCGATGTTATAATTCTCTAAAAACTCATTTTGCTTTTTCTCTAATTTCTGTTTAGAAATTGGGTTTTCAAAGATCTCAATTCGAAACAATTTTCTATTGATAATTTTCTCGCACAGATCTGATAATACAGGATCTGAGTGATACTGCCATTCCTTAATGGCGGCTAACACATCAAAATCATCTAATTGAGCGAACTTGTGAAGCGTATCTGTATTGAAATCTTTTATATTAATGTTATTCTTTAAGAAAAAGAATAACGCAGAATTGGCAACTAATGACTCTCCTTGCTGCACCAGTTCTTTAGCTCTTTTTAAAATATTCATTAATACATGCTCTGCAACTAATCCTGTTTTATGCAAATATACCTGCCAATACATTAACCTTCTTGAGATTAAAAATTTCTCTACCGAATAGATTCCTTTTTGTTCAATCACCAAGGCGTCATTTTTGACATTCATCATTGTGATCAATCGGTCAGAGGCAATATTACCCTCTGTAACTCCAGTGTAAAAACTATCTCGATTCAAATAATCAAGTCGATCAATATCCAATTGACTGGAAATCAGCTGATTCATAAAATTACGATGATATTTTCCTTCGAAAATTGAAATTGCTAACGATAATTTCCCATCAAATTCTTCATTTAAATTTTTCATGAATAGCAACGAAATTTCCTCATGGGTAATTCCATCGACTATGCTGTGCTCTAAAGCATGAGAAAAAGCACCATGGCCAATATCGTGCAGTAAAATTGCTAAATACAATCCATTTTCTTCTTCTTTTGATATTTCTACGTGTTTGAATCGTAATACACGAACAACCTTTTGCATTAGGTACAAACATCCTATGGCATGATGAAATCGAGTATGGTTGGCACCCGGGTAAACCAAATTTGAAAACCCCATTTGGGTAATTCGACGCAATCGTTGAAAATATGGTTGTTCAATAATGTCGAATACCAATGGATTTGTAATTTGAATAAACCCATATATTGGGTCATTTATGATCTTTAATTTGTTGGGTTTTTGCTTTTTCAAAGAAGTATATAAAAGAAGTTGCAAAATACAAACAATATTTTTTTTGACAATTTTTTATCATTTTAAAACTTGACAAATCATAGCATTTATATACTTTTAAAATTCTTTATACGTTACTACAAGACTATGACGAATTCGAAAATTTTATGGGTTGATGATGAAGTAGATCTGTTACAAGCTCACATTTTGTTTTTAACGAACAAAGGATACGAAGTTACGACCGCTACTAATGGTACAGATGCTATTGGTATGGTCTCGGAAGCGGCTTTTGATGTGGTTTTTTTAGATGAGAATATGCCTGGAATTTCAGGATTGGAAGCACTAACAGATATGAAGCAGATTCATCCAAATCTGCCTGTAGTAATGATTACCAAAAGTGAAGAAGAATATATCATGGAAGAAGCTATAGGTTCTAAAATAGCCGATTACTTGATAAAGCCGGTAAATCCGAATCAGATTTTACTATCATTAAAGAAAATACTCGATAATTCCAGATTAGTCACCGAAAAAACGACTTCCAGTTATCAACAGGAATTTCGAAAAATAGCCATGGATTTAGCAATGGTCAATTCATTTGAAGATTGGATTTCATTGTATAAAAAATTAATCCATTGGGAGCTAGCTCTAGAAGATATCAATGATACTGGAATGCTAGAAATATTGGAAAGCCAAAAAGCAGAGGCCAATAACTTATTCTTCAAATTCATTAAGAAAAACTATCAAGATTTACTTACATCAGTAGATAAACCAACATTCTCACATACCTTGTTTAAAGACTATGTGGTCCCAAATTTAAATTCAAATCAGGGTGTTTTGTGGGTTGTAATTGATAATCTACGATATGATCAATATCGAATATTGGAACCTGTAATCAATGATTATTACAAAAAGCAAGAAGAATTTAGTTACTATTCTATTCTTCCTACAGCAACCCAATATGCACGTAATTCAATTTTCTCCGGATTGCTTCCTTCAGAAATGGAAAAAAGATATCCGCAGTATTGGAAAAATGATACAGATGAAGGCGGAATGAACTTGTTTGAAAAAGAATTTCTTGATGCCCAAATTCAGCGAATGGGATTGAATATAAAGCATGATTATTTTAAAATATCAAGTGTAAAGGCAGGTAAAGATTTAGTCGATAATTTCAACGGATTAAAATCAAATGATTTAACCACAGTGGTTTACAATTTTGTGGATATGCTTTCACATGCTAAAACCGAGATGGAAGTAATCAAAGAACTAGCTGCAGATGATAAGGCATACAGATCTTTAACACTTAGCTGGTTTAAAAACTCACCTCTGTTAGAAATGATTCAGAAGGCAAGGGATTTAAGAATGAAACTAATAATCACCACAGATCATGGTACTATTAACTGTAAACAACCTACTAAGGTGATTGGAAATAAAAATATCAGTTCAAATCTTCGATACAAAACGGGAAGAAGCCTAACATACAATGAAAAAGATGTTTTTGCAGTAAAGAATCCGTCAGACATTTTTCTTCCTACACTAGCTATGAATAGTCCTTTTATTTTTGCAAAAGAGGATTTATTTTTTGCCTACCCAAATAATTTCAATCACTTTGTAAAGTATTTTAAAAACACCTATCAGCATGGTGGTGTTTCTTTAGAAGAGATCATTATTCCTTGTGCTGTGTATACGCCTAAATAGTTATTTTTGGGTGTGAAAAAAATCTATACCTTATTAGAAGTTGATCAGATTGCCAGGGAGATCATTGAATTAATCTCTGGTAAGGTTGTATTGTTTTATGGCCAAATGGGTGTTGGTAAAACCACACTAATTAAAGAAATCTGTAAATCTTTGCATTCTGAAGACATCATTTCTTCTCCTACTTTTTCATTGGTAAATGAGTATCGTACTCAGAATGATGAGCCTATTTATCACTTTGATTTTTATCGAATTGAGTCCGAAGAGGAGGCCTTAGACATTGGCGTTGAAGATTATTTTTACAGTGGTGATTGGTGTTTGATTGAATGGCCAAATAATATTGAAAATTTATTACCTTTAGATGCTGTCGAGATACATTTGTCTCATGCAGATGATGGAAAACGGTCAATTCAACTAATACAAAACTAATGAGTCAATATTCTCCTTTTAGTAAAGAGGAATTACTACCACAAACCGAACGCTTAGAAGTAAAGAAAAGAAAAGGTGAATTATTCATTGGACTTCCGAAAGAGTCTTATTTAGAAGAGAAACGAGTCTGTCTAACTCCTGATGCTGTGGCGGCATTAACTGCTCACGGACATAAAATTGTTGTAGAAACAGGCGCAGGAGAAGGCGCAAGTTATACAGATAATGAATATTCGGAGGCTGGAGCTAAAATATCTTATGATGTTAAAGAAGCCTTTCAATGTAATATTGTATTAAAAGTTGCTCCTCCCACTACAAAGGAGATTGAATACATCAATCCACAGGCAATTTTAATATCATCGCTGCAACTCAAGACACAAACCAAGTCTTATTTTGAATCCCTTGCAAAAAAACGAATTACAGCCATTGCATTTGATTATATTCGAGACGAACATAATACATATCCTATTGTTAAATCCCTTAGCGAAATCGCAGGGACAGCTTCAGTTCTCATCGCTGCGGAATTAATGAGTGTTTCAAATGAAGGTAACGGACTCTTATTGGGAAATATTGGTGGAGTGCCTCCAACGAGTGTAGTAATCTTTGGAGCTGGAACGGTTGGAGAACATGCTGCCAGAACTGCAATCGGATTAGGGTCAAGAGTAAAAGTATTTGACAATTCAATCACAAAACTCAGACGTCTGCAGCATAATTTAAATTCACCTATTTATACCTCTACGGTACAACCTAAATCTGTTGCAAAGGCATTAATGCGTTGTGATGTTGCCATTGGAGCTATTCGTGGTAAAAACAGGTCTCCTATTGTCGCTACAGAAGCGATGATAGAGAACATGAAAGAGGGGGCTATAATTGTTGATGTTAGTATCGATATGGGTGGATGTTTCGAAACTTCTAAATTAACAACACACAGTAAACCAACTTTTGTAAAACATGGAGTTATTCATTATTGCGTACCAAATATTCCGGCAAGATATTC
>JALQZD010000108.1 GCA_023258495.1 Polaribacter sp. | reverse complement strand
ACGCGTATAGTTTAATTCATAACTATTCGTAAACTGAGGACTTAAATTTGCATTACCAACAGAAACTACCAATGGTGTACTCCACTCACGAATTGGGTTTACCTGCTGAATTCCTGGTCTGTCAATTCTCCTACTATAGCTTAGCTGCCATTGATTTTTCTGAGAAGGTGAATAGGTGAAGAAAGCCGAAGGATACACATTAAATAAATCTTGATCAACAACTTCTGTTGCTCTTAACGTATTTTTTGTCTCATCGGTGTATCTTCTAAAAGTTCCATCTACCTGGAAACTTTCAAAACGAGCACCTAATTGCATAGTTACTTTTTTAAATGTAGCCCCATAGTTGGCATAGGCAGAATAAATACCACGTTCAAAAGAGAAATCCGAACTTCCTAAGTCGCTCACACCACTCATATTGTTATTGTTATCAAAAGTGTAAATCTGTTGATTCGTTAAGTTCGTATTATCTGTCTCATCAGTTCTATATTCTACACCCAATTCGATTTTTTCTTTATCAGAAATTGGATTCGTGTAGTCTAAATTCACTTGTGTGTTACTTCTATCATTTAAGATATTGTTATAGTAATTAAATACTTGGTAATCAAAATCTCCCGAATTCTGAAGTGTATTTCTGTTGTCTAACAAGTTCTCTCCATTGGTGTTGGAATAGGTTGCTTCAAACTCTAAGTTATGACCCTTCTTAGCAAAATCAATCTTATAATTTACATTGTAAGTGCCCGTTGGAATGTTGTTGTTCTGCGTATTTGGAGCATTAATTAATGCATTTCCGTTTTCATCAGAAATCAATGCTCTCCCGCTTGCTAAACCATCAAACCAGTTTTGAGTCGTATAAAATGATAACGTATTTTTATCATTTAAATACACATCAGCACCGAATTTGATTAAGTTGGAATTGTTATTATTTACGAAAATAAAATCCTGTAAATTCACTCCAGGTCTAGAAACAAATCCGTAGTTATAGTTGTCGCCACTGTTATGACCATAATTTCCGAAGAAATTTACTTTCCCAGTTTTATAATTGGCATTTGCAGAAGCATTATAGCGCACATAATGACCTGCAGTTATACCTGTATCTATAGATCCATTGAATCCGGTGTTTGCATTTTTATTTAAAATAATATTGATGATACCGCTCATTCCATCTGGATTATATTTTGCTGATGGATTCGTTATCAATTCAACGCTTTTGATGGAAGTTGATGGAATCTGACGTAGCAATTGTGCAGTAGGAATGTTAGTAGGTCTCCCGTCGACTAAGATTCTCACATTAGAGTTTCCACGAAGACTGATAGCACCTGTTTGACTGTCTACACTTATTGATTGAACATTATTTAGTAATTCTGATGCAGTCGTACCAGCTGCTGTTAAGTCCTTACCAACATTAACAACTTTGCGGTCCACCTTTTGAACCACTGTTGAAATTTCGGCGCGAACAACAACCTCATCTAGTTGCGCAGTAGATTCCAATAACTGAATTGTTCCCAATTCGACAGTTTTCTTTTTTATGCTAATTTCAATATTGGCCTTATGTGCTTTGTATCCAATATATTGGATTTCAACATAGCTCTTACCTTTTGGTATTTTCTTAATTGTAAAATTTCCATTTTCATCTGTAATACCACCAGTGATGATTTTATTATCAAAATCTTTCACAGCAATATTTACATAAGGCAGAGCTTCATTGGTTGTTTGATCAACAACTTTCCCCTTCACAACTCCCGGTTTGGGAAGTTCACTTTTTGCTAATTGTCCGTAAGAATTTAATGTAATTAATGACAAAGTTAACAGTAGTAATTTTTTCATTTTGGTTGATTTAATTATTTATTTAATTGATAATTGATAGACGGGACACATTGTATCTTTGTTACATCATTTAACTTTCTTTAACTATACCTTAACAAATGAGTAAAACTACCCTCGTCATAGGTGCTTCCATGAACCCTAATCGCTACTCATATAAGACCATTAATAAACTGGTAAACAGGCAAATAAGTGTAAAAGCTATCGGTGTAATACCGGGAATCGTAAGTGGTGTAACAATTGAGAAAGAGTTAATTACTTTTGATGAAATTCATACAGTAACCTTATACGTGAGTCCAAAAATTCAAGTGAATTATTATGATTATATCCTTGATTTAAAGCCTAAAAGAGTGCTGTTTAATCCAGGGGCAGAGAATCCTGAATTTCAAGAAATATTGGAGAAAAATAATATTGAAGTTGAGAATGCCTGTACGCTTGTTCTTCTAAGTACGAACCAATATTAAAAAAAGAAAGACCAGATTGATGGTCGTTTTGATTTTTCTTTTTCAGACAATTCGTTTATCAATCCAGTCTTGTTTTACAAATTTACTTACTAAACATTTCCTGGACAATACTCATAATGAGTATTTTTTGATTAAAAACAAGGATAATTTTTGAAATAAGCTGTTAATTCAGCTGTGGAATTAACATTTAACTTTTTTAAGATATTACGTCGATGTGTATCTACCGTATGTTTGCTTATGTTCAAATTGTCTGCAATTTCCTCGCTAGTTTTATCAAGTACCAATAGACGCACAATATCACGTTCTCGTTTACTGATTCCATCCAGGAGATTCGTGCTAGACATGTTTTTGAAAAATAACGTTTCGTATTCATTTTGAGCGTTAAGAATCTTACCACTGGCGCAGATATTAAGATTGATATGTTCGTTTAGAACTGTGTAATGTGCCAAGCCAATAATTGGTTTATTGTTTTCATCGAATTGAAGAGGTGTTGTATTCTGAACAATGTTCACATATTGACCATCACCATTTTTGATGCGGTAATTCCAGGTATAACTCATATTCTTTCGCTGTTCATCAGAAAGTTCAGCCATGGTAAACTCCATCAACTCTTTGAGGCAGTTAATCCATAAGCCAATATCGGAAGGGTGAAATAAGCTCCAGAAATAGTCCATTCCTCCATTAAGCATTAATTCTGGGTCTAGTCCAGTGCATGCTTTAAAGTTTTTACTAACGTATTCAAACGATTGTTCAACAGTGTTAGTGATGCAATAAAATGTAGAGTTGTACGGAAGAAATTGATCTAATTCAATTAATTTAGAAATATGATCCTCCAGCTTGATATCGGGGTAGGTCTCAAAAATCTGATAATATTCCTCGTGGATATTTATGTTTTTCATGCTCAGGCACTAATTTCAAAAATTTTTCCCGGTTCTGCAAGATGTGCATTCTCAAAATATTCTTGTGCCTCCTCTTTGAATAATTCTATGTTCTGATAGCGACTCGAATAGTGCCCAAGCACCAATTGATGAACATTGCTGTCTTTTGCTAGTTGAGCTGCTTGAGCAGCTGTTGAATGTCCCGTTTTATGAGCTAGTTCTTCTTTATCTTTTAGAAACGTAGATTCGTGGTACAATACATCGACCCCCGAAATTAATTCTTTCAATTTTGGAAGATAGCTTGTGTCACTGCAATAGGCATAAGATAATGGCTTTGGGGGGTCAAAGGTTAATTTTGAATTACTTACGACTTCACCATTGGATAGCAGATAATCATTCCCTTCCTTAATTTTCTGATAATCACACTTTTCTATTTCTGGATAATGTTGAGTGGCAGTAATATTTATTTTTCTCAATTTCGTTTTCTCTCTAAATAAAAAACCATTGGTGTACACCCGATGTTTCAGTGGAATCGTATATACCTCAACCTTATCGTCTTCAAATATCAATTCCGATTTTTTTGAAGATAGTTCATGAAATATAATGGGAAATTTCGAATAGGATTGTGCAATTTTCAGACTTAATTCAACGACTTCTTTAATTCCTTTGGGTCCGTAGATATGGATTTCTTTTTCTCTGTTTAGAATACCGAATGTCGATAATAATCCGACCAATCCGAAGAAATGATCCCCATGAAGGTGTGAAATAAAAATGTAGTTAATCTTAGAAAAACCAACTTTGTATTTTCTCATTTGACGTTGCGTGCCCTCACCACAATCAATTAAGAAATGACAGTTGTTGATCTCTAAATATTGGGCGGTCGGAAATGCATTTTTTCTAGGCGTCGCAGAATGACACCCTAAAATTGTTAAGCGCAAACTCATTGAATTACAAATCGCTTGGTCAACACTGCTGATTGCTTTTGAATGCTATATAAATAAACACCTTTATTGAGGTTATTTTTGTAAAAGATAATATTATTTCTCCCTCTTCTCGTGTACATTTTTTCCTGAAAGACAATTTTTCCTAAAACATTCTGAACACTGAATATGACAGGAGAAGCATCCTCATTTATAAATGAAATAGTAGTTTGATTTTTAAAGGGATTCGGAGATGCAGACAAATTCGTCAATGGTTTCGACTGGCCAAATACGGATAACCCAACAAGTAAGAAAAATGTGTAAAGTAATTTTTTAACCATACAATTGATTTAAAAACCTAGTTCTCGTTCTATGTTTTCCATTTCAATGATATCTTCCGCTTCTGTAATTGTAGGGACTACATTTAAGGACTCTGGAATCGTATCCACCGAAATTTCTTTACTTACTATCACAAATGATGTGCCATTTGCTTTTTTTCCTTCAG
>JALQZD010000039.1 GCA_023258495.1 Polaribacter sp. | reverse complement strand
TGGATCACCGAAAGCTGGTTCTTATTTAGATCCTATCTCACTCGAGCAGTCATAGCTAATGAAGCTGTCAGATTTCTCCAAGGCAGTCTACTACTTAACGAAATTATCGATATAGTGATCGAAATTCTGCCCCTAATTCTAATCCTATTCAGCAACGAGGATAAACCACCAATCGAATTCGTTATTGCCATCTGTAGTTCTTAATAAAAACTCATTAGCAACAGACCTATCGAAAATTTCATATTGATGATTTCCACCTGTATAATATCCTATAAATCCAGTTCCTGATACTGTAATGGTTTCTACACCTCCTGGAGCAGTTAACGTATAGTTTTCCACATAATCAGCAAATGGGAAGTTTTCAACATCCGCACCATTTACAGTTCCAGCACCTGCATTACCAAGATCATTATAAATCATTGGATCACGTCCAAAAATATCACCATTAGTGACATGGGTAAAAGTACCGTCAGAACTAAAGGTAATGCGATCATCATACATACCCAATCCAGCTTTTTCATCAGGCTGTGCTCCATACCATTCTGCTGGAACAGTACCGGCAACTGGACCTAAACCGAAATGACCAGGTTTTGCAGATTGAATCTTAAAAGTTTTACTTGTGGTAGCCGATGGATTCGCAGGATCAAAACCAAATAACTTCGTTTTTAAATCGGCAGGCGGAGCATAAGTGGCTAAAACATCAACTTCAATTGAGTTACTAGAACTTACCCCTGCAGTACCTGAAGCAACAACAGTAACCGTGTAGGTATTTAAACCTAAGTCACTAAAAATCACTGAATGCTCTCCAGAAGGAGCAACCGCTTCGCCTCCTTTGTAAATAAATTTATATGATACTGCATTATCTGCAGTCGCCGTAAATTTTACTTCACCGCTTCCATCTCCGTTCGGATTTGTTGCATCGGCACCAATAATTTCAGCAGAGATCTGAATGTTAGAAGGCGCGATAATATCTCCGAAGGTATAATCGTTCTCTTGACAGCCCATAAATATGGTCACAAATAAGAGAATTACTATGTTTAAATATTTAATATTCTTCATTTTTATAATTTTTTGAATTATAACTTAGATAATGACACATTATCTATATTCACTTCGCCTGCAGCTGCGCCTAGGTCGAATAAAACTCTCGCATTTGGAGCTCCCCAACCACTCGCTGAAACAGTAACTGAATATGTCACTCTATTTGTACCGATAGTAACGGTTTTAGCGTCATTTGACCAAGGATCTCCACTTAAACCGACACCAGCTATAATATCTCTTGTTCTATCAGACCAAGCATCAAAAGTTAGAACGTATGTAGAACCATCTATAATTTCTAATTTTTGGCTCATATTTACCTCCCATGGGTTACCAGCAGCAGCAACGTTGACGTAATAATGGTTATTTCCATTTGTATTCACAACATTCGCAGGAGCATTATCATCAACACCCACAATCCATGGTGTAGCGCCGTTTTCAAAGTTTCCATTTACCACCATGTTACCGTTTCCTTCAAATAAAGAAACCTCATCAATATTAACATCTCCAGCAGCAGCTCCTAAATCGAATAGTACTCTCGCATTAGGTGCTCCCCATCCAACTGCAGATACAGTCACTGAATAGGTCTGTCTTGATGTATTAATACTTACTGTTTTAGCGTCATTCGACCAAGGGTCAGCACTTAAACCAATACCAGCAATAATATCTCTGTTGACATTTGACCATGCATCAAAAGTTAATGTATATGTTTTACCATCAACAATTTCGACTTTTTGACTTACGTTCACTTCCCAAGGGTTACCAGCATTCGCTACACTCACAGAGTAGTAGGTGTTTCCACTTGCAGTAACTACCGGAGCTGGAGCATTATCATCAACTCCTACGATCCATGAATCACTTCCAGCTTGGAAGTCTCCATTTGATAATAAACCGTCGTCAAAGGTTGAAGCTGCGCTTTCTTTATAGAAATAAAGATTATCTATAAATACAGTTCCTGCGGCCCATGGTGTACCAACAAATTTCAATTGTAAGATATCTGTTACACTCAATCCCTGATCTGTGAAATCTGAAATTGGAATATCAATGCTTGTCCATGCATCAGCAGTTAAATCCTTAGTAACTGGCTTTTCAGTAGTTGGACCACCAGCAGGAATATTAATTAAAGAAGTTTCTAATTGCGCAACCTTAGCGGTCCATACATCCATATGTAAATATTGCATTCCGCTTACATCTTGAGTTGCTGCAAATTGAATTCCTTGGTAACTTAAATTAATGTATTGTAACATTTTATCACCATTCAAATCAAACTCTGTCCATCCACTACCTTGACCGGCTTGACCCCAATCTGGGAAAAAGTTTGTACCAGCAATATTGCTGTATCCAGCGGCGTCAGTGTAAACTGAAATTACATCCGAAGCACTTCTAGTTGGAGGTGCAGGAGCAGATGCAATAGGAGCTAAAATTTCCGTTACTTCGAAAGAAGCCGTGTAATCTGTTGTCGCAATAGCACCACCTTTGGCAGTAACAACAATGTCATAAGTTCCTGCATCTGTGTATTGGTAAGACACTGTCTCTCCAATATTTGCAGATACAACCGGTTGAGTTACTCCAGGTTCACCAGAGTTAAAGTCAAAAGTAGTTGCAAAATCAGCACTTGCAGTTATATTCACCTTCTTAGAAATTGCGGCATCATTTTCAATAACCACAACTAAGTTTTGAGGTGCTATAAACGACACAACTAATTTTTGTGTTGTGCCAGCGCCTTGTCCTTTTATATTAGAAGCGCTAATACCTACCTCATATGTTCCTTCAGCATAAACGTGATCAACACTTTCACCGTGCGGAACTGTAACCGCTTCTGAACCATCGCCGAAATCTAACTCGAAAGAAACAGCTCCATCGGCCTTCGGTGTAATAGTCACTAATCCTGAATTGTCTTGCGTAATACTATAGGTTGCAGAAATGTTAGATGGATAAGGAACACTATCTAAGAAAGAAATGTCTCTCAAGTTATCTGTACATGCCACTACAAACAAAACAATTAAAGAAGTATACTTTACTAAATTTTTAATTTTCTTCATAATTTTTGTGTTTAATACCCTGGATTTTGAGCCCATGTGTTACCAGCTAATTGAATTTCAATTTCTGGAATTGGGAATAATTCGTGTTTACCAGCAGTGAAACCTGGGATTTCAGATGCTGCTTTTCCTGTTCTTACCAAGTCAAAGAATCTATGTCCTTCTCCCATTAACTCAACTCTACGTTCTGCCCAGATATTTTCTGTTAACGTTGATCCAGTAGAAGTCAAATTATTTGCACTATTACCAAATGCTCTTTCACGAACACGATTTAAATACGCTAATGCCTTAGCATCATCTGGAGCAGACTTTCTATTAAAAGCTTCTGCAGCCATTAATAACACATCTGCAAATCGAATTGCTCTGTAATTATTTGGATTCGTTAAATTTCTATCAGCTTGCGCTGCTGCACTTCGAACTCTAGGAATGTATTTTCTGTTAAAATATCCAGTATGTTCGTATCCTGTGCCAAAGGTAGCTCCAGTCTGAGTTGCCCAAGCATCAATATCTAATATCGCTACATCTCGTCTCAAGTCTCCATTTTCAAATGCATCATATGCTTCTTGAACCGGAACACTGAAACTAAATCCAGATGAAAAATCGGGACCTACATAGGCTCTGATTCCTTGAAAACCAACAGCGATATTACCTTCACTACATTGGAAACATCCGAATCCCGCTCCCTCTTGTTCTGAATATTGAACTTCAAAAACTGATTCGATGTTATTTTCCCCTGGGTGTTCGAAAATCGAATTGTAGTCTGTTACTAAGTCATACGGACCATTATTGATTAAATCTTCTAAAACTGTAGCAGCCTCATCGAACTTATCTTGGTACAAATATGCTTTTCCTAAAAGTGCTTGTGCAGCACCTTTCGTAGCTCTTCCGCTCTCAGATTGTACGTATGGTAAAACACTCGCCGCAGCTATTAAATCAGCTTCAATTTGTGCGTATACCTGTGCCTTTGGAGTTCTTTCAATATCGAACTGTTCACCAAAAAGGATTCTCTTATCTACAGCCAATGGAACATCACCAAACCACTTTACTAACTCGAAATAATAGATGGCCCTTAAAAAGAGCGTCTGAGCTATAACTTGGTCTTTTCCGCTAAAATCAGTCTTATCTTTGAATTCAAGGATATAATTAGCTCTATTAATTCCAGCATAGTTCCATGACCATACATCTCTTAGTTGTTGATTTACAGGATTATGTATCATGTCATCAATTTCTTGAAGGCCAAGTACATCTGTTGCACTTTCACCTCCGCACAATGTATTATCAGAAGCAATTTCTGAAATCATTGAATACCATCCGAGTCCAGACAATAAATCATAGGCACCAATTAATGCATTTTGATAATCATCTTCAGTGTTGAAAAAATCTTCTGAATTTTCAACTTCTGCTTTTACGTCTATATAATCGTCACAAGAAACATTCAATGTCATTGTAACAATAAATAGAAATAGTATTTTATATATATTTTTCATCTTCAATTAATTAAAAATTAATATTAGCACCTAACAAGAATGTTTTCGGGTTTGGATAAAACCCTTGATCGATACCACCACCAATTGGTGCTCCTGAAGATGTAGTAGGATCATAACCTCTATATTTCGTTAATGTAAATAAGTTCGAAGCAGACACATAGAATCGAATACTATCAAAGTTAATTTTTTGAACTAATGATTCGTTCAACGTGTATCCAAGCTGAACACTCTGTAATCTTACAAAAGATCCGTCCTCAACGTAGAAATCTGAGAACAGAATATTGTTCGTCGCTCCAGTTGTTACTCTTGGGAATGTATTACTTGTTCCAGGACCAGTCCAACGATCTAAGAAATAGGAAGGTCTATTTGTTAAAGGTAAATTTCTTTCATAGTTTCTAACTATTTCATTACCAATAGAGGCAAATGCATACGCATTAAAATCCCAGTTCTTATAATTGAAAGACATATTGAATCCCATAGTAACATCTGCGATCGGGTCTCCAATGTATGTTTTATCATCCGAGTCGATTACGCCATCACCATTAACATCAACGAATTTGATGTCCCCTGGTGCAGTGTTTGCTAAACTCGGACTGCTATTAATTTCTGCTTGAGTTTGGAAAATACCATCGGTTTGATATCCATAGAAATATCCAATTGGGAATCCAGCTTCCATTCTAGATGGCGGATCTTGTCCAATTCCGAAGGAACCTCCTTCTAAAACTCCTGTTGAATTACCAACAAACAGTACTTCATTATCTAATCTAGTGACATTGTAATTTAGGTTAAATTTGAAGTCATCAGAAATTTCATCTGAATATCCGATAGAAAATTCAACCCCCCTGTTTTCTACAGTTCCAGCATTCACTACAGGACCAGCAGCACCTGGACCAGCAACACCTAAAATCCCAGAAACTTGAGGATTCACAAGTAAATCTTCCGTTTTCTTATAGAAATAATCTGCAGTAATATTCAATTTTCTATCAAATAAGGTTGCATCTATACCTCCGTTGAAGTTGATGTTCTTTTCCCATCTAATCTCTGGATTAGATATGGCACCTAAAGCAATACCATATTGTAATTGGTTATTAAACACATAAGTACCCTCTCCAGTAAGAAGCGAAACGAATCCGAAAGATGGAATCTTATCGTTACCAATAATACCCCAAGAACCTCTTAACTTCAGGTTATCTACAAATTTAACATCGCTCATGAAATTTTCTTCAGAAACAATCCAACCTGCTGAAACCGATGGGAAAAATCCAAATTTATTTTTAGGACCGAAGTTTGACGATCCATCACGTCTGATGACACCAGATAATAAGTATCTGTCTTTAAATTTATATTGAACTCTTGCGAAATAAGACAGCAATCTACTATCGAAAAATCTTTGAGGCTGATTACTTAACGCCAAATTGTCTACAGAACCTGGTGTTGTACTTACCGACCATAGGTCTCTTTCCGTAATTCCGAACAATTGTAAGTTCGATAAGTTATAACCCTGAGTTCTAAATACTTCAGTACCTAGCATTGCTTGTAGATAGTGATCCTCGCCAAAAGTATTTTCATACCTCAATAAGGCATTGAATGTAAAATCTCTGTAAATCTGTCCAACTTCCTGAACATTTGCCTGTGCGGCAGTTACGTTAAATACACTTCCTTGTCCGAAGAATCCTTCAGGTCTTACACTTTTCGAGAATACATCTGCATAGTTAAATTGATATCTTGCTTCAGCACTTAAATTATCATTCACAGCATAACTCAATCTGTAAGCACCGGCAATTTTATTAACAGTCGCTATATTAAAAGTATTATCT
>JALQZD010000375.1 GCA_023258495.1 Polaribacter sp. | reverse complement strand
TTTAGTCTTAATTCTTCTGGTGGTTGAGGAAATGGCGATGCTCTTTTCACCATATCGATAGCCTCATTATTAAGTATTTTATATCGTGACTCTTCAAGAATATCTGCTTTTACAAGATTACCTTGAGGATCGATTTCGATATTCAATAACACCTCACCTTGCCATTGACGCATCTGGGCAATTTTAGGATATTTTTTTTGTTTAGCAATAGCCCTGGTCAATTGGTTTGTATAGCTGTCAGTAACTTTTTTTACAACTTCCGGAGAAGGTTGTGGTGGAATATATTCTTGTACCTCTTCTATGGGAGCAGTTTCCTCTGGCTCAATGAATTCTGTTATTTCTTCGACAACAGGTTCTGGTAATTCCTCAATAACTTCTTCTTGAATAGGTGCTATCTCTTTGACAGGCTCTGGTTTTTTTTCAGGTTTCGGTGGATCAATTTTCTTAGGTTGCTCGATAATTTTTGGTGGTTCAGGTTGAGTTAAATCAATTTCAACATTTAAGATTTCTGGGACAACAATATCATCAAGTTGCATTTGAGGAATAATGACCAGTAAAGAGGCATGCAATAACAGAGACAAGATTACTGTTTCTAGAAACTTCACTTCGTATTTTTGTTTTGCGGGCATCATTGAACGGTCAATTATAATATTTTTTGGTAAATTCTCTAAATTAAACCATCAAAAAGCATGACTTTGACGCTGGTGTTTTTTTCTAACACTTCCTCTTTTTCAGTCATGAAAATAAAACAATTTGCATCAGACATTGATTTCAACATACCAGAGCCTTGCTGAGTCAATGGCTTTACATGATAACCTTTCACTGTTTTTTCCAAATGAGCACGAATAAATTCAGTTCGACCTTTTTTTCGAATGATTTTTTGTCCCAATTTTGCTTCAAGAGTGGGGGTTGGTTCAAACCGAGAATTACCCATCATGAGTTTAATGCTTGGTTTGACAAATTGTAGGAAGGTCACGGCAGCAGAAACCGGGTTTCCTGGCAATCCAAAATAAAAAGATTTTTTAATCTTACCAAAAGCCATTGGCCTGCCAGGCTTAATAGACATTTTCCAAAAAAGAACTTTTCCTATATTCGATAGAACTTCTTTCATGTAGTCAGCTTCACCCACTGATACTCCACCGGTTGTAATAATTAAATCATTCTCTTCAGAGGCTTTTTTAAGTTGTTTTTCCAGCTTGGATTTATTATCTAATAGGTTTCCATAATCATTGAAATGAAGATTCATTTTGTGAATGAATGATTTAATCAGATAACGATTGCTATCATAAACCTGACCAGGCTTAATTTTCTCCCCGAGTTGAACAACTTCATCTCCTGTACTAAAGAAACCAATTTTTAAATGCTCGAATACCTTTATTTGAGAAATTCCTAAAGAGGCTAATAGGCCAATATGTAAGGGATTTATGTATGTTCCCTTTTTTAACGCAACTTCATTTTTTGATATGTCTTCACCAGTTTTGCGAATGTTCGCTCCCTTTTTTGGTTGAAAATCAAAACAGACAAAATCATTATCAATTTTTACTAGCTCTTGAGGTATGACGGTATCGAATCCTTTTGGGATCATTCCACCAGTCATAATTTTGAAACAGGCGTTACTTGTTTTGTTAGAGTCGACTGGATGACCAGCTAATATTTTGGCAAACAACTTAACTTTATTATTATTTTTTTTTAGTGATTGATGTCGAAAAACATAACCATCCATTGCCGAATTATCATAATTTGGAACATGTATGGATGACTTCACATCGGTAGCTAAAATATACCCTTCTGCATCTTCAATAGAAATTTTTTTAGTTTTTTTGATGGGTTGAATGAGCTGCTCAAGATAAAGAATAGCTTTGTCATAGCTCAGAGAGTTGGGATCATACTCAGATAAACACCCCTTGTCTTCATACAGGTCTTTTAAGTTAATTTTTTTCATATTTTTTTAC
>JALQZD010000298.1 GCA_023258495.1 Polaribacter sp. | reverse complement strand
TAGGAAGTATTTTCAGGTGCGTTTTCTATTATTTTATTAATCTTAGTTTGAAGATTTTTACCATCTGGATCTGATGTATTAGCACTCAAAGAATTGTCTAAATAAATATTTAGAATGGATTTGTCAAGCGAAGTATTGTTGCTGATGTAAGGTTGTGTAAAAGCAAAAAGTATCGCAAAAAGACCTAGCGTTCTTGTGCATAATAAAAGCCACTTTTTTATAGTAGAACTATTGCGAGTTGTAGCCTGAATCCTTTTTAGGAAAGCCACATTGGTAAATGGAACTTTTACAAACTTTTGTAATTGAAAGAGATGTACCAATAATGGTATGATCAGTAAAAAAAGGAAATAAAAGACTTCTGGATTCCTAAATTGCATTATTCATATTTTGCAGGTAAACCTTTGGAAAGGCTATTCATTATGAATTGGCGTAAATCATCATTTGCCTTTTGTAAATCGTCTTTTCGTAAATACATCATATGTCCACTTCTATATCCTTTGAAGAAAAAGCGATTTTTTAATTTTCCGCTTGGATCTGTTTTCCACATCGTGTACTTCGCGCCGAAATACGTTGTGGCACCATCATAATACCCTGATTGAACTAATACTTTTAAATATGGGTTCTGAGCCATGGCTTGACGTAATCCTTCTCTAACCTTATCATTTCTATTATCCCAAGGTCTTACGGGGCCAAAGACATTGTATTTTACATCCGTTTTAAAATTTAATTCCTCACGGATATAATAATTGATGGCAGGTGTAAATGAATGCAACCACGATGTGATTTCCGAGTTATAATCAGAGGAAACTCCAGATTCTCTCTTATCTAGTCCTAAATACCTCGAATCCAGACGACCTACAGTCATTCCTTTCTTATCTCTTAATAATTCCTTCCAGAAGAAAGAAGGGGATACCTCTAGGTTGTTTTGTAAAATTGATTTTTTACTAAGCCCTGAGTAATACGCGAATTTGTCTGCAACACGGTTCTTCTCAGGATCACTGATGAATCCACCTTTAGCAATTGCCGGAAGTAGTGTATTAATGGCAAATTCTTCTGCCTCAGGTAAAATTTCTAACAAGTCTTTATTTTGCAGAGCTGGAGCTAACATTTTATGATACCAGGCAGTTGCGGTAAAGTAGGGAAGATTAATCGCATAATCTACCGACCCCTGAGTTCTCAAAACTTTATAATCTGCCGGTGACACCATGATTACACCATTCAAATACATCCAATGACGATTTTGAAGTTCGGCCGCAAGCCCCATCACTCGTGTTCCGCCGTAGCTTTCACCAATGATATATTTAGGCGATTCCCAGCGATTGTATCGCGTAATAAATGTTTGTAACCAACCTGCTAGGTATTGAATATCAGCATTGATTCCAAAGAATTTACTTCGGTCTACTTTTTTGCCCTTTTGTACAATGGGCCTTGAAAATCCTGTATTTACGGGGTTAACGTAAACAATATCGGCCACATCTAAGATGGAATTCGGATTGTCCTTTACTCCGTAAGGCTGAACTGGATAGCCTTCATCATCGATTTTTAAAATTTTTGGTCCGGTGTAGGCAATATGCATCCATACCGATGCTGAACCTGGACCACCATTAAAAGACATGATGATTGGCCGCTTCGCTTTCTTTTTTACATCCGTACGCTGATAATAGGTGTAATATAGTGAGGCAATTATGTTTCCATTGTCATCCCAAACAGGTTGCATTCCTGTTGAGGCTTTGTACGGAACGATTTTCCCATTGATTTTTACTGAATTGGTAGTTTCGACCACGGTATCCAAAGGAATTCTTCCATCTTGAGCGATAAGGATCACAGAAAATAATAGTGTAAATAATAAGCTGATAGTTCTCATGTCAGTTAATGTTAAGCCCTTAAAAATACTCACATCTATCGAACTATTAAGAATAAAAACTCTTAAAAATTTTCGAATACGCCCAAACCGAAAAGGGCAAAATCATAAAGAACTGGATCTGTCGGGTTAAATTTACGCAAGCTTGTATCCAATTCAGAAACGGCTTTCCAGTCATTTTGTTGACGATTTAAAATACCTAGCTTACGAGCAACTTTTCCCGAATGAACATCCAACGGACAGGAAAGATGAGCGGGATTATGTTGATTCCAAATTCCAAAATCCACTCCGGTTTTATCGTTTCGAACCATCCACCGCAAATACATATTGATTCGTTTTGCTGCTGAATTTTTTAGTGGATCAGAGATGTGTTTGGTTGTTCTCTGCGGATGAGGAATTTCAAAAAATGCATTTTTCAAACTGTTAATGGCTTCTTTATAATCGGAATACCCATCGGAAGGAACCAAAATTGTTTCCAATCCGCCATGGACATCATAAATGTGTTTTAATGATTTCACAAACTGTTGTAAATCACCGCCATTAAAAGTTCTGTGAACAAAAGACTCTAAATCATGTAGGTCTTTATCCTTATGGTTTATGATGAAATCATAGGGACTATTACCTAACAATTTCATCATTCTGGAGGCATTTTTGACAATCATTTTTCGGTTTCCCCAAGAAATGATGGCCGTAAGAAATCCTGAGATTTCAATATCTTCTTTTATAGCATATTGATGCGGAATTTGAATAGGGTCTTCTTCCAGAAATTTAGGTTGGTTATACTGAAAGGCTTTCTCGTCTAAAAAGGCTTTTAATTCTCCTTTCTTTAATTTCATAAAATAATACCGTCTTTCATCACCAATTTTCGATCGGCCATATCCGCAAGTGTTTCGTTGTGGGTAACAATGATAAAGGTTTGATCAAATTCATCGCGTAATTTGAAAAACAGATCATGCAAATTTTTTGCAGCATGACTATCTAAATTTCCGCTAGGTTCATCAGCAAGAATGACTGCAGGATTATTGATCAACGCTCTGGCTACCGCCACTCGTTGTTGCTCACCTCCCGATAACTCATTTGGTTTATGATGGTACCGATGCGACAAACCCAAATAATTAAGAATTTCTCTGGCTTTCGTTTCAGCTTCTTTTTTTGATTTTTTCCCAATGTAAGCAGGGATACAAACATTTTCTAGAGCCGTAAATTCGGGAAGTAACTGATGAAATTGGAAAATAAAACCAATTTGTTCTAAGTCATCTTCAATCATTCTATACCATTTTGGCTTTAATTGCATTACTGAATCTAAACCATATTCAATTTCTTTTACATCTTTCTTAAGAGTAATATCAGATGCGTTTACCCAAGTACCACCAGAACTTAAATAACCTTCATTTGTGCCATTATAGAAATACAAGTTACCACTTTGGAAGTATAAAGACCTATAACCATTTGAAACTGCATCTTGAATAG
>JALQZD010000291.1 GCA_023258495.1 Polaribacter sp. | reverse complement strand
TTTCTTCAGCGAGGCGAATCAATTACAACAATTTGTCTTCTGGGGATTCGGAAGTTTAGCCAATTTAAGTTGGGAACAATTATACATATTGCTTCTTATTTTTGTTATTGGGATGATTTTATCCTTAGGATTGATCAAACCATTGAATAGTCTTTTATTAGGTGAACCTTATGCTAAAAGTCTTGGAATGAATACACAGAGCAATCGAACAATGATTTTATTAGTGACTAGTTTATTTACAGGAGTAATAACAGCTTTTGTAGGTCCGATTGCCTTTGTAGGATTGGCAGTTCCGCATATTTCAAGATTAGTTTTTACGACTTCCAATCATAAAGTTTTGTTGCCGGCATCAGCAATAACAGGAGCAATTATATTATTGATTTGTGATAGTATTGCTCAGTTACCCAATAGTGAATTCACTTTACCATTAAACGCAATTACTTCAATTTTTGGAGCTCCAGTTGTAATTTGGTTATTGGTTCGAAAGAGAAAAATATTTGTGTAAATGGAAGGGAAACAGAACATATTTAAAGCAACTGACCTCACCATTGGGTATCCGAAAAAAAACGGATTTATCACGGTTCAAAAATCTATTAATTTTGATATAGATCAAGGTTCATTTATTGCAATTCTAGGGAAAAACGGTATCGGGAAATCTACTTTATTGAAGACCTTAATTTCTGAGATAAAACCAATAAACGGTGGTATTACGCTGTTTGGTAAAGAAGTGGAAAATTATACTTTCAAGGAATTATCATCCTTGATAAGTGTTGTTCTTACTGAGGCTATCCCGTTAAATCAGTTGACTGTTTATGAATTGGTAGCTCTTGGCAGACAACCCTACACGAATTGGATAGATTCTCTTACTGAAGGAGATCGAAGTAGTATTGAAAACGCATTGAAGGTGACTGAAACGGATTCATTTGCCGATAAAAAAGTTTATGAATTAAGTGACGGAATGAAACAGCGCGTATTAATTGCCAGAGCACTGGCCCAGGATACGCCGATCATGATTTTAGATGAACCGACAGTACATTTGGATTTATATCACACCGTAGCCATATTTGAGCTCCTTAAAACGCTTGTGTCTCAATTCAATAAAACAGTGATTATCAGTTCACATCAACTCAATTTAGCACTTAAATTTGCTTCTTCCTTTATCGTCATGACTGATGATTCAGTGCACTTTGGTGAAAGATCAGCATTGATTGATAAAAAATGCTTTGAAAATCTATTTCCAAATAAAAGTGTCTTTTTCGATTCAAAAATTGAGCAATTTGTTGTTCGATAATTGTTTTGAACCCAAGCGCAGATTTCCTATTTTTGAGACTCTTAAAACTAATTTAAACTACATATGAAAAATATCGTTTATATTTTCTTTTTGGCCTTTGTTTTCGCTTGCGGATCTGGAAAAGATGTAAGCAAGAATGAAGAAAACATTGACTATGCTGTAAAATATGCAAATACCATTACTGCGAAAGACCTTGGTAATCATTTGTTTACCTATGCTTCAGATGAATTCGAAGGAAGAGATACTGGTACTCCTGGACAAAAGAAAGCCGTTAATTATCTTAAAGACTTTTACGTAGGCCAAGGAATTGGATCTCCTATCGCAGAAGGTGATTACTTTCAGGAAATTAAAAATGAGTGGTTTGCTAAAAATTCTAGAAGAGGTAGAAATTTAAAGGATTCGGAAAATGTATTGGCATTTATCAAAGGAACTGATAAACCAGATGAAGTCATTGTTATCTCTGCACATTTGGATCATGTTGGTGTAAGAAATGAAAAAGTATATAATGGTGCTGATGACGATGGTTCAGGATCTGTTGCTTTGTTAGAAATTGCCGAGGCGTTTAAAATGGCGGCTGATGCCGGAAAGGGACCGAAAAGATCTATTTTATTCTTGCATGTAACCGGTGAGGAAAGAGGATTATTAGGATCTAAATTCTACACAGAAAATCCGATTTTTCCATTAGAGAACACCGTTTGTAACTTGAATATTGACATGATTGGTCGCGTTGATCAAAGAAATAAAGAAAATCCAAATTATGTGTACTTAATTGGGTCTGATAAATTAAGTATGGAATTACACAATTTGTCTGAAGCCATCAATAAAAAATACACGAAAATCAAGTTAGACTATAAATACAATGATGAGAATGATCCAAATCGTTTCTACTACAGATCTGATCATTACAACTTTGCAAAGCATAATATTCCAATTATTTTCTACTTTAATGGAACCCATGTAGATTATCATAAAGACACAGATACACCAGACAAAATCTACTATGAGTTGTTACAAAACCGAGCTCGATTAGTTTTTCATACAGCTTGGGAGGTTGCAAATCGAGAAGGACGCATTACTGCTGATAAACTAGAAGAAAAGAAAGAAGAAACTAAATAAAACAAAAAGCGAGCTCAACGGCTCGCTTTTTTAATGCTTTACTTCTCCTTTAAGATATTTGGGAACTTCTTTTTAAATCGGTTTAAACGAGGTATCGAGACATTTCTCACGTATCCGTTATATGGATTGCGCTTTTCAAAATCCTGATGGTATTCTTCTGCTTTATAAAACACACCCATTTTAGTTACTTCGGTTGCAATTTTACCATCATAAACCTCCGTATTTAAATTGGAAATTGTTGATTCGATGATTTGCTTTTCCACAGTATCACCATAAAAAGCTATTGATCTATATTGTGTTCCATAATCTGGGTGTTGACCATTAACCGTAGTAGGGTCATGGGATCCAAAAAATACATCTACAAGCGTCTGAAAACTTACTTTCTCCGGATTATAATACACAGCAACTGTTTCTGCATGTCCTGTTTTTCCTGTTCCGATGGTTTGATAGGTTGGATTTTTGGTAAATCCGCCTGCATAGCCAGAAACTGCTTCCTCTACACCTGCTACGCTCTCAAAAATGGCTTCAACACACCAAAAACATCCGCTGGCAAAGTAAGCTACTTTGGTATTTTGAGGAATTTCCAATGGAGTAACTTTACTTGATTCTTTCTTATTTGAAAAACCAGAACAAGCAATTAAAAAGCTAAAAATTATGGTATAAAGGGCTGTTTTCATCTTTTATATTTTATTGTTATTCAATTCAATGCGTAACAAATTTCTGAACATTATCTAAGATTAAAAAATTTGTATCATTGTTATTGTCTATTTATCTATAAATTCCGCCGAATTGTTTACAACTTTAGCATTTTGTTAAGAATGCAGGTTGTAGAAATCATGGTCAATAAGTACATTTGTTCAAAGCATTAAAAGTATAGTAAATGGAACATTTTATCGTTTCTGCACGAAAATACAGACCTCAGAATTTTGAGGATGTTGTTGGGCAGGAAGCCATTACCAATACGTTGTTAAATGCCATAAAAAATGATCACCTCGCACAAGCTTTATTATTCACAGGACCAAGAGGTGTAGGAAAGACATCATGTGCTAGAATCCTGGCAAAAAAAATAAATCAAGAAGACGCAGATAAAGGAAGTGATGAAGATTTTGCCTTCAATATTTTTGAATTGGATGCTGCATCGAACAACTCTGTTGATGACATTCGAAGTTTAACTGACCAGGTTCGTATTCCTCCTCAAACGGGTTCGTATAAGGTGTATATAATCGATGAGGTCCATATGTTGTCTCAGGCTGCTTTCAACGCGTTTCTGAAGACCTTAGAAGAACCGCCTGCACATGCTATTTTCATCTTAGCTACAACTGAAAAACATAAAATCATCCCAACGATTTTATCGCGTTGTCAGATTTTTGATTTCAATAGAATTCGAGTAATTGACATAAAAAATTACTTAAAACGAATTTGCAAAAAGGAAAATATTACCGCAGAAGACGATGCCTTGCATGTAATAGCACAAAAAGCAGATGGTGCCATGCGTGATGCGCTCTCCATCTTTGATAGAGTCGTTAGTTTCTCTGGAAATAATGTGACCTTAGAAGCGGTAACGCAGAACTTAAATGTACTGGATTACGATACGTATTTTAACATGTCTGATTTATTATTGAATAATAAGATACCAGAGGTGTTAAATCTATTTGATCAGATTCTTTCGAAAGGATTCGAAGGACATCATTTCATCAACGGATTGGCAAGTCATTTTAGGGACTTATTGGTTGCAAAAGATAAAAAGACTGTTGAATTACTTGAAGTTGGGGATTCAGCCAAAAAGAAGTATTTACAGCAATCTACAGAAGCTACAATTCCTTTTTTGATGCAGAGTATCGAAATCGCAAACACCTGCGACTTAAACTATAAAACAAGTAAAAACCAAAGGCTTCTTGTTGAATTAGCTTTGATGCAAATAGCCTCTATTACTTTTGAGAGCGAAAAAAAAAAGTCTAAATCCTTTATAATTCCGGCGACATTCTTCCAAACGACTTACACACCAAAAGTCAAGAAAGAACCTGTAGTCGCAAAAAAGGTCGAAGTGCCAGTAGTTGCTGCTCCTAAGGTAGAAATACCAAATAAAGCACCGGTTTTAAAAAACGTAAGTCGCAGAACGAATTCGCTCACCTTAAAAAGTGTAATTGAGAAAAAAGTTGATGAAGAATCTAAAGATACTCCAGTCAATTTAGATAATCAACCGAAAGATCCATTCACTGAGAAGAAAGTACAGTCCCTGTGGATTGAATACTATCAGGAACGACAAAATAAAGGAGAAAAAAGTATTGCCTCTATTCTTGAATTGGAACTTCCAAAACTAAACGAAAATCATGAGCTATCTGTTTCGCTTCCAAGTAAGCTAATGAAAGAACAGTTGGAGCGTGAACAACCAAAACTACTGGGTTTTTTAAAGAAAGCCTTAAACAATTACAGTATCACACTAAAGATTAATGTGGTAAAAACTGTAAAGCAAAAAATTGCATACACTACACGGGAGAAGTATGAAGAGCTAAAGGCGAAAAACCCGCTTCTGGATAAATTGCGTCAAACTTTTGAGCTCGATTTATAGGTATCTCCAATACTTTTTCCTAAATAAGAAAGCACCAGATTCTCTTTCGGAAGCTTAGCTTTTTCAAATTCAGCTACTAGATAAATCCCTTTAGCTGTCTCAATGAATAACGGAATTGATTTCTCTTCATTAGAAAGCAGCTTAAAAATCGTTTCGTATTCTTTCTCATTTTCTATTTCTGCCGTTAATATTTCCGGAGTCTCTCTAAAAGCCTCACTAAGGTTGATGTAATCATCATTTGGCGTAAAGAAGCCCTCTCGATCACTCGCAGATGCATTTTTAAGCTCTTTAGAAGTAGCTAACTTGTAAGCACCATGCTCTCCGAAATCTGTCGAAAAACGTTGTAATGCATGCTGATTTACAGCGTCACTCCCCGATATTGCCAAAAGGTATCCAACATCATTCAGTTCTATATTATCTGCTAAGTCATCATCATAAACATTGACACGTAGGGCTTCTAAATCCGCGTCAAGAGCTTGTTGAATAAAGTGCTGATTCGAGTCTATTAGAATTACTCTCTTTCCTTTATCCTTTAAATACGAAGCAATTAATTGAGCAGCATTCGATGCTCCTACAAACATAATTGCATCCGAGCTCTTTAGGAATACTCCAACCAATTTGGCAAAAAGTCTTGCAGTAGTTGCATTTAATAATACAGTTCCGAGCACAATCATGAATACCATAGGAGTGATGTATTCAGAACCAGGAACCCCCATTTTTAATAGTTTACCACCAAATAGAGATGCGATACCAGCGGCCACAATACCTCTCGGACCAACCCAACTGATAAAGAGTTTCTCATTAAACTTTAATTTGGACTTGGCGGTACTTAAGAATACAGCTAGTGGGCGTATCAAGAATACAACAGCCCCAAATAACGCCGCCGTTTTCCAAGTGTAGAGCAGCATTAATTCTTTAAAATTAATATTCGCAGCCAGTAAAATAAATAAAATAGATATTAGAAGAACACTGAGCGATTCTTTAAAATACAGAAGCTCCTTGATGTTTTTTAGTTGACTATTTCCTAATACCATACCCATTACCACAACAGCCAATAGTCCCGATTCATGAGCGAAAATATCAGACTCAACATACACCAAAAGTACCGTTGACAAGGAAACCACATTCAATAAATAATGCGGAATAAGCTTTTTATTTATGGCAAATGCCAAGGCGTGCGCGAATGTGAATCCGAAGGTAGTTCCGAATAAAATGATCTTTCCAAATTCGATCAAAGCTGTTTTTGTAAATCCGCTATCCCCTCCTACACTAATAAATTCAAAAACCAATACAGCAACTAAGGCACCAATAGGATCAATGAGGATACCTTCCCATTTCAGCACTGCAGATACTTCCTTCTTTAAAGGTATGTTCCTTAAAATCGGCGTAATCACGGTTGGTCCTGTTACAATAATCAGTGCAGAGAATAGCAAAGAAATTTGCCATGAAAGACCAAAAATAAAATGGGCTGCAAGACCTGCCGCAAAGAACGTGATTGCCGCGCCAAGTGTAATTAATTTTGTGATTACGGGACCAAGATTTTTAATCTCATTACGCTTTAATGTCAGACCGCCTTCAAAAAGTATGATACTAATGGCTAAGGACACAAAAGAATATAATCCATCACCAGGAAAAAGACCTTTGGTGCCATTCCATATAGGTTCAATCCATTTGGTTCCGTCTTCACTTAAAAAAGTAGCCGCTACAGGCCCGACCAGCAATCCGATAAGAATTAAAGGAAGGATAGCCGGAATTTTAAATTTCCAGGCCACCCATTGTGCCAATATTCCAAAAATGATTATTCCTGCTAGTTCTAACATAAGTCGTAAAAAGACGAAGTTATAAAAAAAGAGATAAGATACAAGTTTATCAAAGTTTTAAAATTGATAAATTTGCTAAAAGGAAAGTATGTTAGGATTACAATTTGAAACAGAGACCTCGTGGGCAGAAATTGCAAAAGATAATTTGCAGCAAATTTTAACAGATCATGCTTTTTTAGAGCAAAAAGCCGCATCTAACGCTGTGTCTATTATTATCAATTATTCAGAAGAAACAGAACTGGTAAAAGAGATGAGTGATATTGCTATTGAAGAAATGCAACATTTTAAAATGGTTCATCAGTTGATGGTAAAACGCGGAATGGTACTCGGAAGAGAACAAAAAAATGATTACGCTATCAAACTTCAAAAGTTCTTCAAAAAAACAGGAGATCGAACCGAAGCTTTGATTCAAAGATTACTCGTAGCAGCCCTTATCGAGGCTAGAAGCTGCGAACGATTTAAAGTTTTCTCTGAGAATATGGAAGACGAACAACTTCGTAAATTTTATAAAAATCTAATGATATCTGAGGCCAACCATTACACTACATTTCTAACTTTTGCCAGAAAATATCAAGATCGAGAAATTGTAGATGAAAAATGGAAAGCTTTGTTAAAATTTGAATCTGAGCTGATGCGAGAACGAGGAAAATTAGCCAAAATACATGGCTAATCCTCATTCACAACTTTTTCTCCTTCTTCTATAATATCTTTAAGGTAAATGGGTATCTAGGTTCGTCTCCATTATTCGCTCGAATCGCATTTAAAATTGGAAAGACTAAGTAAAAAATACCTATCACAACTAATCCTATGAATCCAACGCCTAGCAAGAGTAAAGGGATACACAACAGAATATAAATAAACATTGAAATTCTAAAGTTTAAAATTTCCCTTGCTTGTGCATCCAAGTGTAAGATTTCATCTCGTTTTACAAGCCATATAACTAAAGGCACTAGAAAACCACCAATACCCGTCACAACGTCTAATAATTGACTTAAATGGGTTGCTGCAAGTAATTTTCTATCTTCTTTTAACATTTTGATTAGCTTCTATACATATGACTGCTAACAGTTAATTTTGTTACACAGAAAATGAATTATTTATATTTTTCACCTTTGAGGAATACTTAATTACCTTTGCAAAGTGATACATCAAGAAGATACTATTATTGCCGTTTCCACTCCTGCTGGTGTTGGAGCCATTGCTAATATTCGACTTTCTGGCCCCGAAGCCATTTCAATTGTGGATTCGAATTTCAAATCCATACATAAAAACAAAACGCTATTAAAACAAAAGTCACATACGATTCATCTAGGTCATATTTTAGCTAACGGAAAAATAATCGATGAAGTCTTGGTGTCATTATTTAAAGGGCCTAACTCTTACACTGGAGAGAATGTGGTGGAAATTTCTTGTCATGGATCACATTATATTCAGGAGAAAATCATCCAACATTTTTTACAAAATGGATGTCGCTTAGCAGCACATGGCGAATTTACGTTACGCGCCTTTCTGAATGGAAAAATGGATTTGAGTCAGGCAGAGGCGGTGGCAGATCTTATTGCTTCAAATTCAGAAGCCAGTCACAACGTTGCAATACAACAAATGAGAGGTGGAATTTCAAATGAATTAAAAGATTTGCGACTACAACTCCTTGATTTTGCAGCTCTTATCGAATTAGAACTTGATTTTTCTGGTGAGGACGTTGAATTTGCCAATAGAACTAAATTCTATGAATTGATTACGAAAATTACAGGAATTCTAAAACGATTAATCGATTCGTTTGCCTTCGGAAATGCTATGAAAAATGGGATTCCAGTAGCAATTATTGGTGAACCCAATGTTGGGAAATCAACGTTATTGAATGCCCTTTTAAATGAAGAAAAGGCGATTGTTTCAGACATTGCAGGTACCACCAGAGATGCGATTGAAGATGAGATTATTTTAGGCGGAGTTGCTTTCCGATTTATTGACACAGCGGGACTACGAACTACCTCTGATGTCATTGAAAACATCGGCATTCAAAAAGCATATGAAAAAGCTCAAAAAGCACAGTTGGTCATCTTCTTAAATGAGGCAAAAAGTATCGTTCATAATTCTTCTAATTTTGAAAATCAATTGAGTAAAATCAAGAAAAAACTGCCTGATAAACGATTGCTTGTCATCGCTAATAAAATTGATACTTTAACGAAAGAAGAATTAAATCAGCTCAAAGTAAAACACGATGATATTTTACTGTTATCTGCCAAACAAAAAATTGGAGTTGAAGCTTTAAAGGAGACGTTAATTGGACTGATTCAAAAAGGAGATTTGAGTACTAATGAAACGGTGGTTACAAACTCCAGACATTTCGAATCATTATCGAATGCATTTAACAGTATTCAGGATGTTAAGAATGGTTTAGATATTGGAATAGCATCAGATTTGGTAGCTATAGACATAAGAGAATGCCTTCGTCATCTAGGAAATATTACAGGTGAATATGATATTGATAAGGACATCCTCGGTCATATATTTTCCAATTTTTGCATTGGAAAATAGGGCTACTACTAATGATTTATACGATCGTATTTAATTTTACGGAATAATTTCTGGTTTGTCTGGAATTCTTCGAATTCCAATGATAATTGCTACCAATAATAATTTTAAATCGATTACCGCTACCATCTAATTCTGCCTCTGGCGAATATGACATCAATACTACGTCTTCATAAGCTATGAGCTGATTTTCTCAAACATACC